>JBCDKV010000771.1:0-2592 GCA_038746215.1 Bacteroidota bacterium
CATTATCGAAAGCACTGATACGGTATCCTTTGCTGCCGCCGACTATATCCTGCTGCAAGCAGGATTTCACGCTGAACACGAAAGCTATTTCAAAGCACAGATCACAGCTTGCACCGAAGCATTGTCCGCACCGCTAGAGCAAAGATCTGATCGTCCCGTTTTCTCGATCTACCCAAATCCTGCGAGCGAACAATTGACTATTCAATTCGAGACATCCTTTGAGGAACAACCTACGTTTTATACACTGTATAATTTACAAGGGCAAAAAATACGCTCAGGCAGATGGGATCAAGCAGGTAGTAAGATACAGCAACTGGATGTATCGCAGTTAGCAATAGGAACTTATGTATTGCAAATGGGAAATCAGGTGAAGAAGGTAGTCGTTGTGCGAGCATTTTAGTTAGAGCTTGTTGGGAGGCTACTCTTCTAAAGTTGGAATTTAAGAGCTTGTTTGGAATTTTTACAAACTGATAATCAGTAATTTGCGGTTCTGACAAGGTGGAAAATTAGTTGCATATCTGGATACGGAACTCATTTTTCATGCAGTCAGGTTCGTAAAATGTTGGTTATCAGACAGGAAAAATCCAAATAAGCTCTAAGCCCATCAGATCGGTAAGCCCTTACTTAGGATTGCCGAGCCTACTGTTGAACCAAAGACCTATCGCTTTAAAGTTCAAGTGCAAGTTCAAAAAGCGACATGAACAAAGACTTTGTTTTCAAGAGGGACTTCGGACAGAAATGATGTTGTTTTCGACAGAAGAAGTAGCACAGTTGCCTATAAAAATACGTCAAGCTAAAGCAGGAAAATCGGTTTTCGCTAGTGTTTCTCTAATCTGATTCCAACCTAATTCCTCCAAAAAGAACGCGAAATCCTCATCTGCGCTAAACTTGCGTTTGGCGTGGCGAGAACCAGAAACCGATGCCCCAATGAATCGTGTTGCTCGCAATTCCTCTACCTGCTCCAAACCAATTTGGAACAATTGCCGAACATCAGCGTGACTAGGATTATGCAGACGCTCTTGCAGTTTCTCTGGTAATTGTGCGACCTGTGCGAGTGGCAATAAGAAAGGCAGATAAGCCTTCAACAGGCTGCGCCCCATGCGCCAATCCCCACAAATAATAATGGCTGCTTGCTGCTGTGCAACTGCTTGTAAATCTGCTCGGTATCTATCTTGAATCAGTAGGTGTTGTACGTATTTTTTGCTCCCTTGCAAAGGACGAGACTCCGCTAAATCTACTCGCTCCAAAATGCCGATTTTTTCAAACTTTTGCCAATCTTCTTTGCACAAAAAGTCCTTGGTTCGGCAATGTATGCCAAAAATTAATTTTGCAACACCAACCTCATAGCCTTGCGCTTTCCAGTAAGAACGTTCTTCCAATATCGCTCGAATACCCGAAACCCCACTGCCCGCTGCTACCATTAATAGTGGTAGTTTTAGCTTATTCAAAAAGGCATGGTCTGGAAAGAGTTTCGTCTTGGGTAGTAGAACACGTTGTTTTTCGGGCGCACCGAATTTTCTTGGCTGAGCGAAGATATTGACCGTTGATCCAGCTTCCATCTGTCGCCTTAGGTATCCAATCGCCTTTCCAAAATGATCATTACCAGCTTCAAAACCACCTTCGGGTACGGTATAGCTCACATCGCCAGCCGCGAGAATCTGTATGGTGAGTGGTGCGCCAGTTTCGTTGCGTTCAATACCCGCAATCGTGTAAACACGGCGATAATTTGCCCCTTGGCAGTCACAGGCTTCTTGTAGCGTAATAAGATTTGGAAAATTTTTCAGTACATCGACTAGATGTTGATGCTTCAGGAGTGGCTTGATCTTGGCTGGATTTTCTTGGTACACTTCCAGCATCGCTCGAAGCTTCTGATTGGCTGCTTCCAAATGTGCAGGTATATCCTCATACGCATCCAAGCGTTGCGCGAGTAGTTGGAGCGTCTCTATTTTGAGTGGATTTAAGGCGAGTAGTTGGAGTGCTGTTGCCTCATTGTAGGTACTGCCTTCGTCGTCTTCGTATCGTTTCTTTAGGAAATAGGTGCTGCTATCGTCCGCTTGTAGGTATTCCTTAATCTTAGCGACATCCTCAGGCTTATTTTCGGGCAATACCCCCAAAACGTCTCCTGCAATTACTTTGCGGAAAGGATTTGTAGCATCCGTAGCAAAGGCAGACACATCAAAATTAATTTCCAACAGTGTTTTTTCTGCTCGCTGAATGCTTAGAGTATATCTAATGGGTACTTGAGTTGCAAATTGTCCTGCTGTCGATCTCCCGATTTCCAAATCATTAAGCAATGCCATGCATCAAGAATTTTGTGTGTGAACAATTGGGTTTTGCTGTATGGATGTTTTAACTAAAGCGTGTTTTTATAGTGCATTTCTCACATTGGTCTTTGGGTAAGTTTTTTATGCGCTTTGCGATCCATCTTCGAGGATTTTTCTGCAACAAAGCCATAATCGCTAATTTAGATTAAATACAAATAAGATGAAAGTTTTTTTGGACTTTTTATTTAGATATTGCATTTTTATGAATATAATGGAATGCTGCTTCAGAAGGGTACACACTTTTGAGATTTCGTTAGGTCGCATCCCA
>JBCDKV010000772.1:0-2586 GCA_038746215.1 Bacteroidota bacterium
ACTAAGAGCATGTTTGGAGCACTATCTTCCTGTAAACCAATATTTTCCGAACCTGACTTTGAAAATAATCGCTCGTTTATCCCGATAAAGTCGCTATTATTTTCTTCGCCAGAACCGTAAACTACTGATTTACAGTTCAATACTGCTCCAAACAAGCTCTAATGCTTGCACTTTGCATATTTTACATCACTATCCACTCATTCAATAGCTTATCAACTCACAGTTCTTCAACACCATACAAGCTGCTCCTCTCGAACTGAAATATCTGTCTAATTTGGAGGCTCTTACTTGGCAGTTTTTCATCACACTGACCAGAGCGGTCTCTTTCATACCAATCCTAACTGCATCCAAGAAAAAATCTTTCACCATCACATATTCTCCACCAATGACGATAAGATTAGGATTCAAAAGATTGGCGACATTACCCAAAGCTCGTCCTAATTTCATTCCTTGCTGGTGTAGTAATTGGATAGACAGCGCATCTCCTTTCAAAACGGCATCTAAAACATCGTGGTAGCGATAGTTATCTATCTGCATTTGGTTGAAATAAATAGATCGCTCGCCCGATGCTAAAGCCTCCTGCAGGTCTTGTTTCAAGGCATCTCCTGAAACTTCGGTTCGCAGGCAGCCTTTTTTTCCACAAGTACAAAGCCTGCCTTTCCCCCCAAATTGGATATGACCAAAATTTCCCGCAAAACCTGCTGCTCCAAAAATGATGTTTTTGTCTAGAATAATACTCAAGCCTAGGTCTCGACTCACCTTGACAACTAGTACGTTTTCAACGCCTTTAGCGACGCCCAGTACCTGCTCCGCAATGCCAATGACTCTTGTGTCATTGTCGATGGCAACTTGTAGGTTCAATTCCTGCTCGAAGTACTTGACCAGATGCAAATTCAGTCCGCTAAAATAGTCGGCTGATTGTCCAGTGTGGCCATTCACACTTCCCGTCAAAGCTATTCCAGCCCCAATAATCTGGTCTGTCCTAGCAGGTGATTCCTGTATTGTATTTAGAATAAATTGGATGATTTGTTCCAAGCAGTGCGCAGTATCTTCTAATCGAAACTCGCGGCTCGACGATTCGTATATCGTCTCCATGTCTACTCTGACGATGCTGACATGTATCCACTTTTTCAATACTTCTACGCCGAGGGCATAGAACTTAGAATTATTTAGCGTGTAGACCGAAGGGCGACGCCCGTTCTCTGTCTCTTTTTTCCCACCTTCTACCACCAATCCTTCTTCTACCAGTTGCCTGACGAGTTTTGTTCCCGTCGGTATGCTTATTTTGACTAAGCCAGAAATTTCGGGAATGGTGAGCGCCTCTTCTGATTTAGAAATATTGCTCACAATTTTTTGCAACTGCTTGGATTGTCGATTCTCCCTGCTGGTTCTGCTTTTTTCCGTAGCTCTTGAAAAACGCAATTGGTTCATAAATACATCTATTTATAGTCGTTGTGTTTATGAAATGTTTTTCAATTTTAATGCAAGTTAGTAAAAGTTTTTATTATTTAAATTTTTCGTAGGAATTCTTTCGATTTTGTATACTGATTACTTGATATACTACAAACGGGATGAATTTGTGCAAGTAGTCGAATTGATGATGACGTGCTGTATATTCCTTTTCCGCTATTGAAATGGTACGTCTAGACTTGGCAAGTTTCAAAAACTTACCAAGTCTTTATCTCAAAAAAAGCATACCAATCTTATACAGGAAAAGGAATAATTAGTAGTCCCGCTAATTATAGGATGGGGATAATCAATTCGACATTTTTTCAATTCAACAATTCTACAAAGTGGTCAAAATGAAAATGCACTTTTTTATCCCAAACGCAGTATATATTCTGTTTTCTTATTCGATACAAGGCTATAGCAATCCGCTAAAATAATCTGCAAAAGCTTCCACACTCATACTTCCTACATCACCTTCTCCTTGCCGACGAACAGAAACGGTTTTGGATGCCACTTCTTTTTCGCCGACGATGAGCATGAAAGGAATCTTTTTCAATTCGGTGTCGCGAATTTTTCTGCCAATGGATTCGGTGCGATTGTCGATGATACCTGTAATGTCATGCTGATTGAGTAAGCGTTCGACTTCATAGGCGT
The DNA here is from genome assembly GCA_038746215.1 of Bacteroidota bacterium. Taxonomy (GTDB): domain Bacteria; phylum Bacteroidota; class Bacteroidia; order Chitinophagales; family Saprospiraceae; genus JAAUTG01. Next base: position 2,104 of record JBCDKV010000772.1, read on the forward strand.
AATCGGCATATTGATCGCTAATCGGTAGGATAGCGAATTGCTCTGGCGTGAGCCAAAGTGGGAATTTACCAGCGGTATGCTCAATCAAAATACTAATGAAGCGTTCCAAAGAGCCAAAAGGCGCACGGTGAATCATGACAGGGCGGTGTGGCTGGTTGTCCGAACCGATGTACTCCAATTCAAAGCGATCTGGAAGGTTGTAATCGACTTGTATGGTACCCAGTTGCCAGCGTCTGCCTATGGCATCACGCACCATGAAGTCTAGTTTAGGTCCGTAAAAAGCCGCTTCCCCCAATTCGGTCACGGTCTCCAAGCCTACTTCTTGGGTCGCTTCTATGATGGCGCGTTCGGCATTTTCCCAATTTTCATCCGTTCCGATGTATTTCTCGTCATTGTCGGGATCGCGCAGTGAAATTTGAGCGGTAAAATCTTCAAATCCCATTTTGGCTAGGACTGCTTTGGTCAAATCCAAAACATTCAAAA
>JBCDKV010000773.1:0-2583 GCA_038746215.1 Bacteroidota bacterium
AACTACCGCCTGCACCACCACCACCAAAACTGCCACCACCGAAGCCACCAAAACCACCGCCGCCAAAGCCGCCACCACCACCGCCGCCGATGTCCCAACCGCCACCGCCGCCACCAGGTAGAAATATCCAACCGCCGCCGCCACGTCTTCCTCTAGGGCGACGTTCATAGCGTCCACCACGATAGTAGCCGCCATCGTCATCGTCATCACCGCCACCTCTCGAGGCTAGAAAAAAGACCAAAAACACCAATGCTAGAACGATCATCAAGGGAATCATATCATCCATATCGCTACTGCGATTGATGTTGTCAGCGGTGTATTCGCCCGACGCTAGTTTGAAGATCACATCGGTTGCCTGATCGAGTCCTTGGTAGTAATTACCAGCTTTGAAAGCGGGTGTAATGACTTCATTGATGATACGATTTGCCATCGCATCGGGTAAAAAACCTTCTGCACCGTAGCCGACCTGAATCCGCAATTGTCGATCCTGCTGAGCCACGTAGATTAAGATACCATTGTCTTTTTCTCCCTGCCCAATGCCCCAAGATTCTGCTAGCCGCTGCGAATAATCAAAGATATTTTCGCCCTCCAAAGAACGATCTATCACAACGGCTATTTGGGTAGAAGTGGAGTCGTTGTAAGCCACCAATTTACGCTCTAAGGCATTCTGCTCCGAACGACTCATCATACCTGCATAGTCGTTGACGAGTCGTGCAGATTGTGGCGGAATAGCTTTCTGCCCGAATGCCACTTGCACTATCAGCAACAGAACTGACAACCCCAAAATATATTTAGCAACGCACTTAGCGTGTTTCATTTCTTGTTTTTTTGTCTCCGTCCATAAAAAATCTTTAGACATATCTTATGACGCGATCTCCAGAACCTTGGTAGGATTTATCCTGAGCATTGCCAAAAACTCCGTACGCACCTAATTAGTATGGGTAAATGCCACAAGATCAGATTAAGCAATATCGGCTAACCGCTAAATGCCAATCGCCAACAGCCAATACTGCTCATTCATCCATAAGAAATCTCATCTGGCAGTTCATTCTCATCATCACTCTGATAAGGAAAATAAGCTTTGAGTTTTTCCCCTACTCGTGCTACTCCTTTGACAATGCCACCCAGAAAATCAGACGTACGAAAATGCGCCTGCAGCAGATCGCGTATGTCGTCCCAAAAATCCGCTGGCACTACTTGATTTATTCCTTCGTCTCCTATGATGGCGAACTCTTTTCGCTCGGGCGCAAGAAAAAAGAGGACACCATTTTTTTCTTTCGTTTTTTGCATCCCCAATCGCTTGAAGGTCTTACGGGCAGCATGGACAATCTCGCCTTTACACTCTGCTTCCAAATGGACGCGAATTTCACCACTGCTATTGCGTTCGGCACTCCTGATAGCCGCAATAATTTGGTCGCCCTCTGCTTTTGTAAAAAAGTCAATCATCTTTGTTGTGAATTGATGAGTATGCAGATTTTATTACTCACTAAAATCAATGACAGGTGCTTTTTCTGCACCAGCATCTGACTCAAATTGCGGACGTCGATCAAAGCCAAATATTGCAGCATAAATCGCAGCGGGAAAACGACGCACTGTTTTATTGTAAGTAGTCACGGTTTCGTTGAAACGATCTCGCTCAACTTTGATACGGTTTTCTGTACCTTCCAATTGCGCCTGTAAATCTCTGAAATTGGCGGTAGCTTTTAAGTCGGGATAACGCTCAAAAGTAGCCAACAAACGACTCAATGCAGAACCCAATCCTGCTTGTGCTTGCTGAAATTGTTTCAATTGCTCTGGTGTGATGTTGCTCGGGTCAATGGTGATAGAGGTTGCTTTAGAACGTGCTTCTGTCACTGCCGTGATGGTCGATTTCTCAAAATCTGCTGCGCCCTTTACCGTCGCTACGAGTTGCGGCACCAAGTCTGCTCTTCGCTGATAGGCACTTTGCACTTTCGCCCAAGCCTCTTCCACGTTTTCATCTTTGTTCACCATATTATTGTAGCTACCACAGCCACTTACTACAAAAAGCAAGCCGAGTCCTACAATAACCAAATACATAATACTTTTTCCCATGATGGATTTTCTGTTTTGAATTAAGACTGTACGAAGTCTTGTTTTGCTTAAGAGCTTTACTAAAATTTTTCCCAGACATCACCAAAAACTTCGTACACCCTACTATTTAATACACTGTAAATTAAATTTATCTGCTTTTTTGACCTAGTAACGGACAAATAATAACTTCCCGATTTGTGACCAAGCGTAGGTAAAGCATCCTCGCCCGTCCGCTTTGCGGTTCATTCGCTTGAATGTTCTGCCACCCATCCACTAGCGTGGTTCTCTCACTTAAAAGTCCACTGGACTTTTACTCTTTGGGATTGCTTAGTAATGCCCAAGAAATAGATTTACATTCTTTAACTTTTGAAAATGGGATCTCGGCTGCATGAAGTCTCAGTTTCGTTAACATTTTACTCAGAAATAGCCTGAGTCAATGTCAGATAATTGAGCATACTTGTTGCGCGATTTCAAGAGCTTACTAAAATTTTTCTCAGGCATCACCAAAAACTTCGTACACCCTTAAAATGG
>JBCDKV010000774.1:0-2574 GCA_038746215.1 Bacteroidota bacterium
ACCTTGATTCGCTGAGGAGGTGTCGACCTCCTCCTCAGCGAAAACTTACCCTCAAATTCAGCGGTAAATGACGTAAATAGAACCTGTCTTTTTTCAAAAATGAAAGCACTTTTTACCCCACCTGCAGTATACACATCTAATTAAGAAAGATGGAACGCTACACTGTTTCAAAGCAAATCATTCCAAAAGGTGATTTTTGTCACCCCAATAAGCGCGAAAGACTGCGATCTTGCCCAACTAAGATCGACAGCCTATGACAGCAACTACTACTACAACAACCAGCATTTGCCAACACTGTGGGGAAATTTGCGAAGACGAACGCATCCAACTAGCGGAGCAAGTCTTTTGCTGCGAAGGTTGTAAGTTGGTATATGAAATTTTGAACACTAATAATCTTTCCAATTACTATCAGATAGCGTCGCGTCCTGGCATCAGCTTGAAAGGGCGAAAAGTAGCAACCTATGCGTATTTAGAAGAAGCGGATATTCAAGATAAGTTACTCGATTTTAGGGACGATCACATCACAAAAGTTCATTTTCATTTGCCACAGATTCATTGTGCTTCTTGCGTTTGGCTGCTGGAAAATTTATATCGTCTGCACGAACCCATTCAAGCCTCGACGGTCAATTTTTTAAAACGCAGGGTCGATATTACTTACCGCAGTCAGGACACGAATCTGCGCAAAGTGGTGGAACTATTGGCTTCCATTGGCTATGCACCGAGCTTGCAACTGGATCAGATGGAAGCTAAGCCCGCCAAAGCCGTGAACCGAAGGCTGTACTACCAATTGGGACTAGCGGGCTTTACTTTTGGCAACATCATGCTCTTTAGTTTTCCTGAATATTTGGGATTAGAAGCCCATAGTTTTTCGCTGGTCTTTGGGCTACTCAATATTACATTTGCGTTGCCTGTGCTATTGTACAGTGGGATCGATTATTTGAAATCCGCTTATTTCTCCCTCAAAAATCGACACCTCAATATTGATATTCCCATTGCTATTGGGATGTTGACGCTCTTTGGGCGAAGTCTGTACGAAATTTTGACGCTCACGGGAACGGGCTATTTGGATAGTTTGGCAGGTTTGGTCTTCTTCTTATTGATAGGTAAATGGTTTCAGCAAAAAACCTATCATCATCTCTCCTTTGAACGCGACTATCGCTCCTATTTCCCAATTGCCGTGCAAGTGAAATCCGCCGAAGGACAACAGCAAAAAGCACTGCACAAACTCCAAATCGGCGATACGATGATCGTGAAGCACGAGGAAATTATCCCGACGGATGCTTATTTATTGAAAGGTCGAGCAAACATAGATTACAGCTTTGTAACGGGCGAATCCGAACCGATTCGGAAAAAAGTAGGCGAAAAAATATATGCTGGCGGCAAGCAAATTGGAAGCCGTATCGAATTGAGTGTATGCAGAAAAGTGGAACAAAGCTACCTGACCCAACTTTGGAATCACCACAGCTTCAAAAAAGAAGAAAACCAAAGCACCCAACTAGCAGATACAATTGGTACTTGGTTCACTTACAGCATTTTAACGATTGCTGCGCTCACGCTAATCTATTGGCTACCCAAAGATATAGCCACCGCAATTAATGCCTTTACCTCCGTCCTCATCATTGCTTGTCCTTGCGCAGTCGCCCTATCCATTCCTTTCACTTATGGCAACATTTTACGACTACTGGCGCGACAAGATTTTTACCTCAAAAACATACAAGTCATTGATCGTTTGCAGCGCATCACCGATATTGTTTTCGATAAAACGGGGACGCTGACGGATAATAGCCAACAGCAAATCCATTTCGTGGGAAACGTATTGGACAGCGACCAAAAACGATGGATCAAAACCCTCGCAGCGCAATCCGCTCATCCAATTAGTCAAAGTATTGTAGCCCATTTGAATGCTAGTGAGCGGTCTAGTACGATAGCAGATTTTGAAGAAGTTCTGGGGAAAGGCATACAAGCAAGTGTAGAAGAGCAGAACATTCGCATTGGGGCAGCTGACTTCATGCTGGATTTGAAGCACGAACTTTCTAGCCATTCAAAAGGAACTTTCGTGGAAATCAATCATCAAATAGTGGGTTATTTTAAAGCCATTCCGACTTATCGCAAAGGTTGGAAAAAGCTATTGCGACAATTTAAAGCAGACTATCAAATCCATTTACTCTCTGGCGACAACGATCAAGAAAAAAGCAATCTTTTACCGCACTTTGAAACTGCGGATCATCTCCATTTTCGGCAAAGTCCTAATGATAAATTACAATTTGTAGAGCAACAACAAGCGACTAACAAAAAACTCTTGATGGTAGGCGATGGATTAAATGACGCTGGCGCATTACAGCAAAGCGATGTTGGCATCGTCATCACGGAAAATTTGAACAACTTTTCTCCTGCTTGCGATGCCATTTTAGCCGCCGAACATTTTCATCGTTTACCCGATTTTTTGCGCTTTGCACGCATCGGCAAACGCATTGTGCTGTGTTCCTATCTTTTGGCACTCCTCTATAATGCGATTGGTCTCAGTTTTGCTGTGCAAGCTTTGTTGTCTCCCGTCATTGCTGCCATTTTGATGCC
>JBCDKV010000775.1:0-2573 GCA_038746215.1 Bacteroidota bacterium
CTTTTCTGTCCAAAAGGGACGCCCAAATTGCTAATTTTTATTTCATAAAAATTAGCAATTTGAGACTGAAAGTGTCAGCTACTTTTGCGATTCAGATAAGTATGTCGAAGTAACGGAGAATTTGTGTTTCTTTATTCCTTTTCCGTCATTGAAATGGTACATCTAGACTTGGTAAGTTTTTGAAACTTGCCAAGTCTTTAGCTCAAAACGAGTATACTAATCTTATATAGGAAAAGGAATAGAAAGTGTTCGCTTTAAATTCCATTCTCTGATGCCCAAGCGTTCTTCCGCTTCTTTGATTTTTAGCCGCTGAAATTCTTTGATGAGATAGATGTAAAACTCTGGACTGAGCCAAGTCGCAAAATGTAAGGCAATATCGCTATGTGCATACGTACCACCATAGCGTCCAGATTTTGAAGTGATTCCGATGGCGTTGGTGCGCTCGACCCACTTTTTGACCGACATTAAAAAATCATTGCGTGTGAAGGCCGCTTTAATGTGGTGGAATTCCACCACATTAAAATTGTCAGGATTATAGACTTTTTCCCAAACACCCAATACTTCAATTGTTGTCCCTGTCCTCAGCCAGTTGCGAAGGTAATCTCTGGGGTCGCCTCACGATTGCATACCATATCAGTGAGATTGATGTAATCTCCCTTATCTTGTTGAAGCAATCTAATTGGATTTCCTTGAACGCTCAATTCTTTTTTCTTCGGCATATTGATATTGGTTTTGATCTATTTAAAAGCCCATTCTATTGACACCAACAAAATCAGTTAGCTAAATAAAATAAAAACATGCTTTAAAAGACTTGGCTTATATTCCCTTCAATACTCACACCTTCACCTTCATCCCCATCCGAATTGCTACAAACTGATTTTCTTTTATGCTGGTCAAGGACTCACCATTGTTGGGAGAGGAAAAAGACGTGCTGAGGATCAAAAACTTTGCGGTGCGAATTCGATCAAAAGTATTGGCATCAATGGGTACAAAGCTGACCTGTTCACTCGCATTGACCACTTCGCCAGCATTATCCGTGGCGGCGGCACTAATAATCGTACTCGTTTTATCGAATAGCGAATCCAACACAGTTCCTTTATCATCTAAGAAATAAGCTTGCAGTTGTGTGCTCAGTGGAATACCATTTTCGGCAACCAGCTTGATTTCCGCACTTTCAATAAGATCGTAGCTGGAAAAATCTACGGTAGTTGTGTCGTTGATGGTGAAGTTGCTGATATTGCCTTCGAGTGGAAAAGTAGCATCTATGCTGTAAGAAAAATAGCTGGAATCCGTCAAGAAACCCTTGGCATTGGTAGCTGGATTGGCTACGACATCCAAATCATAGACCACAGCGTTTGGTCCTGCACTGATGACTTGAACGATATTGGAATTGTCTCGATCAAAGATAAATTGGGTCGATTTGATTGCTCCAATTTCATCCAAGCGAGGATAGTTGAATGCAAAACCATTATCGATCAGTGGGCTTTGCAGCGGTAATATTTGATCGTCTATCGTCAAAACTTCAAAAGTCTCTGCCATAGCAACGGCAGGAAAACCAAAGGCATTATCAATATTGAGCGTCACCTGCGGATTTTGAAAACGTACATTTCCACCCACCCAGTTATCGTAGTAATCAAAATCTAGCGTATCCTGATCGCTTTCAAAAGCTTGCGCTCCTAGTAGTCCTTCCGCGTAGGTGTAATCGAAGTTTTTGGGAAGCATGAAAAACTGCTCTAGATTGACTGCTTCGCCTACGGCAGTTATGGCTTCGTAATTGATGTGAAAACTATCATTTTCTGGCGTGAGTACCACTTCTGCCATATCGAATTTGTTCAAGGGCAGTGCTTCAAACGCCCCAACGACATGTGTGCTCGATAGTGGTTCTCCTGCTTTCGTCATTTCAGGAATTGTCACCGTGACCGTCACGCTATTGGAATTTGGATTGAAAAAAGTGTACTCTAAGTCGCCTTCTTTAAAGATCACTTGGTCAATGTCCAAACTAGCATTAGCCACAGAAAAGCCATTACTTGGTTCGAATACTGGAATAAGCGGCGGTAATACTGCATTAATTTGATCAAAAATCTCTCTGCTGTCCCGTATGGTCGTATCGCCTCTGTAAAAAAAGCGAAGTGAACCGTCTGAATCAACCAAAAGATTCGCTTGGTCATCAAAATCAGCGATCAAATCAGTCATCAAAATGCGACTGTCCATTAATGGAAAGGCGTACTCCGCATCAACTTCTATACCTTCTATATTTTGCAAGCTTTCGAGATCAGAGCAAGCATAGATAACGAATGATAGGAGTAAGAAAAGTAAAAAATTTTGCTTCATAGTAGTTTGTTCAAAAATTCTAGCAATGCCGTGAAATTTTCTGGGATGTTGGTCTGAAAGATAAAATAGTACAGTACAGTACCTTAATTATCAATTTGAGACTAAGAGCATGTTTGGAGCACTATCTTCCTGTAAAACAATATTTTACGAACCTGACTTTGAAAATAATCGCTCGTTTATCTCGATAAAGTCGCTATTATTTTCTTCGCCAGAACCGCAAACTATTGATTTACAGTTCAATC
>JBCDKV010000776.1:0-2571 GCA_038746215.1 Bacteroidota bacterium
CTTGTTTCATCCCTTGCCCAATTTGCTCTTGCGTGAGTGGCTGATCAGAGAGCGCAGAAGCCGTATCCAAAACTTTTAGCATAGTTGCTGGATCGCAGGATAGTAGCATGGGGAATAGACAGATTATTATGAATAAGCGTTTCATTGTTTCTATTTTGTAGTAAGAGCATGTTTAGAGCACTATTTTTCCTGTAAACCAGCATTTTACGAACCTGACTGCATGAAAAATAAACGCCGTATCCAGATATGCAATTAATTTTCACCTTATCAGAACCGCAAACTGCTGATTTCTAGTTCAATCCTGCTCCAAACATGCTCTAAGTGTGTTTTATCAATACAGTAACAGCATTCTGACGAATCGTATGATAGAAAGGGCGTTAGCAAAATGTTAAGACCTGAATATTTTTAAGGTCAGCGACATTTATTGAGCATACTTGTTGCGCAATCTCATAAGCTTTTTCGAATTTATCGCATGTACCATTCAACAATTGAGCAATTGAACAATTCGACAGTTGAACAATTCAACACCAAGTGCTTAACAATTAAATTAATACATGTATTTACCACCTGCTTTCATTGAGCAAATGCAGAACATGCTAGGAAGCGATTTCTCCGATTTTGAAGCAAGTCTAGCAGAAAATGCCCCCGTCAGCATTCGCCTCAATCCGAACAAGATGACTCGGAACTGGGAAGCTGAGCAAATAGCTTGGCATCCTGATGCTTACTATTTAGCAGAACGCCCTGTTTTTACGCTTGATCCTAGTTTTCACGCAGGTACGTACTACGTGCAGGAGGCTTCTTCAATGTTTGTGGCGGAAGCGGTGAAGCAGTTGGTAGATTTAGATCAGCCACTTCGGGTTTTGGATTTATGCGCTGCGCCAGGTGGTAAATCGACCCTTTTACTCTCTCTGTTGAATGATCGCAGTTTCTTATTGAGCAATGAGGTGATTAAGCATCGCTATCATATCTTGCAAGAGAACCTAGCGAAGTGGGGACGCTCTAATGTCGCCATCAGCAATCACGATCCTAAAGATTTTAAGGCTTTGACTGGTTTCTTTGATGTGGTGGTCGTGGATGCACCTTGTTCTGGCGAAGGACTATTTCGTAAAGACCTCAAAGCTCGACAGGAATGGTCTACCAATGCGGTTGAACATTGCGCCGCTCGACAAAAGCGCATTTTGACAGCAGCACAAACCTTGGTGAAACCAAATGGGCTTTTGATATACTGCACCTGTACTTATAACCGACAAGAGAATGATGAAAACGTAGAATGGCTCACCCAAAACTATGCTTTTCAATCAGAAGCCCTGAGCATACCCAAAACTTGGAACATCACCGAACGATCAGTGGACGGTAAGCATTACTATCAATTTTTTCCACATCGCACCAAGGGAGAAGGATTTTTCTTGTCTTGTTTAAGAAACACAGGTCATCATTCTGCTAAATCACCGAAAAGACGAAAGCATGCACCCAAGACTTCGTTTGAAAAAATTACAAAGTCTACATCTTCCCTGCTGCCAGCCTTTGTAGCACAACACGAAGATTACGATTTTCTGCAAGACCAACTCGAGAACATTCACGCTTTTCCCAAAGCTTTGGGAGCAGATTTCAGGACGCTTGCTCAGGTGCTGCCCCGCATTAGTTTGGGGACTACTATTGGTACGGTGAAGGGCAAAAACTTAGTTCCAGCTACACCACTCGCTATGAGTCCATTGGTCAGCCACGACTTGCCCGAATTAAAGCTCAATCATTCACAAGCCTTGCATTTTCTAAAAAAAATACCTTTTACCTACGAGGCTACTACGCAAGCTTGGCATTGGGTTACCTACGAAGGCAATGGATTGGGTTGGGCTAAAATTTTGAAAAATAGAATGAATAATTATTACCCCAAACATTGGCGGATTCGGATGGAAATTGAGTGAATGAGGGAGTCATTTGCTGGTTGAGTATTATGACATCATATAACCAATTTAACGCACCAAATACAAAAAACCGCTTCTCCGTTTCACCTGATCCTCATCTGCCATTCCATCCCAATCTCTACCGCCAATAAATCGAGCCGTCAAGACTTTCCAAACATAAGTACCCGACGGTAGCTGCTGTCCGCTCGGATTAATCAACGTACTTTTGCCATCGAAAAGGGCGGAACTGCGATAATTACCATCCCAAGCTTCGGTCGGACGACCATCTTCATCCAGTGCTGTGGATTCCCAAACCAACTGTCCGTTCCTAGCAAATATAGCAATGTGGAACGTGTCTAAACCCACACCTTTCGGCAGAAATACCCGTTTTTGATCGCTGACTCGATTTTCTGGCTCTAAAATATTGGGTACATAAAGATAACCCAAAGTATCCAAATCTATAATCTGTTGTGTCGTGTCCGTACAGCCAAAAGCATTGATTGCTACATGGGTCACCAGCTTGTCCGTACTCGAAATATAGCGATGCTTTGGGTCTTTGAGTGCTGATGTATCACCATCTCCAAAGTTCCACCAAAATAGGATAGCATCTTCGCTAGATCGGTCAAAAAACTGGTAAGTATTTAGTGGTTCAGCATCCAAAAATTCGTAA
>JBCDKV010000777.1:0-2569 GCA_038746215.1 Bacteroidota bacterium
CACAAACACATTTTTGCAAACTTCCACAAGCATGTAGTACATGACTCAGACCATAAACAAACAAATTGAATTAGCTTACGACTACGTTCAGTACACCAACAAGAACATCTTTCTGACGGGAAAGGCAGGTACGGGAAAGACGACTTTCTTAAAAAGAATTCAAGCCGAAAGTATCAAGCGAACCGTCGTGCTAGCACCGACGGGCGTGGCAGCTATCAATGCGGGCGGCATGACGATTCACTCTTTTTTCCAGTTGCCCTTCGGACTCTTTTTGCCCAATGGGAGATCAGAAGCAGAAAAGCAGCGAAAATTTTCGCGCAAAAAAATAGACCTCATCAAGAGTTTGGATTTACTGATTATTGATGAAATCAGTATGGTGCGAGCAGATTTGTTGGATGCGATTGATGACGTTTTGCGACGTTTAAGACGATCTAAATTACCTTTTGCTGGCGTACAATTGTTGATGATCGGGGACTTGCACCAATTGCCACCCGTAGTGAGACCCGACGATTGGAATTTGCTGCGGGAACACTACAGCACGCCTTATTTTTTTGGTAGCCTAGCCCTGAAAGAAACCCAACCAATCAGCATTAAACTGACGCATATTTATCGCCAATCGGATAGCGTTTTCATTGACTTATTGAACAAAGTTCGCAACAACCAACTCGACCAAGCAGTACTCGAACAAATCAATAGTCGATACATTCCCAATTTCGTAGCACCCGAAGATAAAGCATACATCATCCTCACCTCGCACAATCGAGCCGCACAAAATATCAATCAGGAGAAACTCGAAGAAATAGATCGTCCCGTTTGGAAATACGAGGCAGAAATAGACGGTAATTTTGCGGAAAAAAACTATCCTACCGAAGAAGTATTGGAATTGAAAAAGGGCGCACAGGTCATGTTTGTGAAAAACGATTTGTCCTATAAAAAACGCTATTACAATGGCAAAATCGGGCAGATTACAGGCTTGGAAAAAGATCGTATCTATGTGCAATGTCCTGATGATGAGGAAGAAATACAGGTAGCCATAGAGGAATGGACGAACGTAAAATATAGTCTTGATCCAGAAAGCAAAGAAGTAAAAGAAGACATCGTTGGTGTGTTTCGGCAGTTTCCTCTGAAATTAGCTTGGGCGATTACGATCCATAAGAGCCAAGGACTGACTTTTGAGCGTGCCATCATAGATGCACAAGCTGCTTTTGCCCACGGTCAGGTTTACGTGGCACTGAGTCGCTGCAAAAGCTTTGAAGGGGTGGTATTGCGAACGAAAATTGCGTATTCGAGCGTAAAGACCGATCAAGCGGTTAAGCATTATTCCAAAGAAACCGATAGAAATGCACCTACCCAACAGGATTTGACCGACTCGAAGAAAACGTATCAGCAAAAGCTCGTACTATCACTCTTCAATTTCAATGCAACCCGTTTTGCTACCGATGATCTATTGCGCTTATTTCGGGAACACGAACGTGCACTGAGTACGTCTGCTTTAAGTCAGGTATTGGCACTACACGAACAAATGAATACTACCATTTTTAATGTCGCTAAAAAATTTGAGCCGAAATTGCATCAATATTTTAGGCAGGATATTCTACCCGAAGCACACGAAGCTTTGCAAGATCGGCTGAAAAAGGGCAGCACTTATTTTCTCGAAAAATTGGAAGGCTTTGCTTTGCCAGAATTGCGAAAAATCCCTATCCTGACGGATAACCAATCCCTACAAAAGCGAGCGGATGAAACAATAGAACGCATTGAGCGCAATCTATTCATCAAAATCTCTTGTTTTGGAGCAGTAAAACAAGAGGGTTTCATCGCTCAAAACTACATCAAACTCAAAACCAATGCCGATCTGAATTTTGCGGAATTCCAGCGAAAATCGGCGGTGAAGGACAAAATGCAGTTGGTGCCAACAGGAACACCTCATCCGAAGCTCTACGCACAACTACTACACTGGCGAGCGGAATTGGCGACAGACCGAGACGTGCGTCCTTACGAAATTTTACCCACCAAAGCATTGCTCGAACTCGTGCAAAACTTACCAACCGAGCAGAAAACATTGAAAAAAATCAAAGGCATCGGTAACGTAAAACTCAAACAGTTTGGAGCAGATTTGATTAAAATGATCGATGCGCATTGCGCAGCAGCAGGCATTCCTAGTAATTTGATGGCGAGCGCACCCAAAAAGAATACCAAACAAATCACTTTGGAGCTTTTCGAGGCGGGCAAAGATATAGCCGCTATCGCCAAAGAAAGGGGTTTGGTGAAAGGCTCTATCGAAGCACATTTGGTTCATTTTATCAAAACAGGTGAATTGGATGTGCATCGCGTCATTGAAACCTGGAAAGTAGAAGAAATGGAAGCTTACTTCAAACAACACGAGGAGTCGACGCTTTCAGAAGCTAGAAGTTTTTTCAATGAAAAATATACTTACGGCGAGTTGCGTATGGTGTTAACACATTATAAGCGGCAACTAGATTAGAAATGTCGAATATCTTAGAGGCAGAACATGAGAGAAGCAGCAGCAAACTATTTCGTTTCTACGACCTTCGATAAGTACGCATAGAAC
>JBCDKV010000778.1:0-2566 GCA_038746215.1 Bacteroidota bacterium
ATTCGATGGCAGCAGTGCCAAGGCGCACCAAAAATCCAGGTATGCTTATACTCGTTACTGCTTCGTCCTGTTTGTAGTATTCATAGAAGCTGTTTAGCGTAGGCGTTTGCGCATTTATTGTTAGGGTAAAAAGTAGTGCTATTACTATTGATAGTATGTTTTTCATGCTTATAAAAATTGTGGGAGATTAAAAGTTTACCAGTCTGTAGGTCTAACCGCTCAAATGTATCCGCTTACTTATTAAAAGAATCTTGCATTTCAGCTACCTTGTTCAGATTGATTTTTCCGACAAAACTCATCAGCACAAAGCTATCTTCACCACCCACCAACATCAGTAATTCATTGACGATATTACCGCTGGCATCGTCTTTTACTAGTAGTTGCACATTGCTTTTCTTCTTACTGCGAACACTCATTAGTACCTCGTAACCTTTGGTATCAATTTTTTGCGTTGCTTCTTCGTAAAGTGCCTTCACATCCTCTTCGGAAATCAAAATCCGAAGCCCTCGCAAATCCTCTACTGTCTCCATGACCGCCTGTGTTTCGTCCTCTTCCAAGTCCCAGTCGATGTCCATTTTTTGAATCATCTGAAACATTTTAGGGCTGATATAAACTACGGTAAAGCGTTCATCATCCAAATACTGATCAAAGTATTGAGAAATCGCATCTGCTTGTCCGTGCAGCATGCTACCTAGCATACAGCAGCACATGACTAAAATCAAATAAGACCATTTTTTCATAATATATTATTTTTGTATTTTGTTAAAAACTATCACTATACTGCAAACGGGATAAATTTGTGCAGATAGTTAAATTGTAAAATTGTTCAATTGTCGAATTGATAGTGACGTGTTGTATAATCAGTAGCGTCTACTGATTGTAGGATGGGAATTAGTCGTGTACGAGTTTTGAGCAATGCTTGGAATAACTCCTAGCAGTGTTTCTAAGATCGCGCAACAAGTATGCCCAAAGTTTTTTTGTGGACGGAAACACAAGTTCTCAGCTAATTTTTCTCAGGAAAAATAACTGAGAACTTGTGTTTCCGTCCGAAGAGACCCACTAAGCATACTTGTTGCTCAATTATCTTGCATTGACTCAGGCTGTTTCTAAGTAAAATATTAAGAAAAATAAGACTTCGTACAGCCCTAGATAGGAATAATCAATTCAACATTTTTTCAATTCAGCCATTCTACAAAGCGATCAAAATTAAGATGCACTTTTTTAGCCCGAATGGAGTATAAACACTCATCACTTAATCACTCCGCTCCACCCCCATCAAATCACCAAGATCATTCATCCGATCCAGTTCTTTTCCAGCTTGCTTTGCGCCATTGTTGAGCTTACTGGACAACAATTTGAGTGCAGCCAGTGTGTGTTGCAGTGCTTTTTCTGGATCTTCGGGTTCGTGTTGCGACCAGTCTATTTCATGGGTAGCGATAACTGTATTTTGACTGCTCCAAGTATCATTGGCGTACCACCAAATGCTTAATACTATGGCAATAGAAGCGGCGATACGCCACGTCCACCAAGTCCTCGACTGCGTGGATAATTGACGTACCACTCCCCCACCCCAAGGTGCTATTTCTTGATCGGTTTGTAGCTTTTTTGCCGATTTGAAATACTGGAATAAGGGTTGGTAGGCCTTTAAATGCTCCGCAATATTGTCTTGCTGAAAGTAAGCCTTCAAGCTTTGCTCTTCGGATAGCGAAGTTGCTCCCTCGAAGTACTTTTCTAGCAATTGTTCTATATATTTTGTCTCTTTCATATCAGATTGAATTGGGTATTGGTTAGTAGTGTACGGACGCTTTTTCTTGCCCGAAAAAGATTCACCTTCACTTGATTTAAAGGCATTTCCAATTGTTCTGCGATCTCTTTGTAGCTACATTCTTCTATATCTCGAAGGTGCATCACCAAACGCTGCTTTTCTGGTAACTGCTGCATGGCTTTTTCTATCATGGCAAAAGTATCTTTTTGTTCCACCAACTGATCTGGGCGAGCAATATCGGTCTCTAAATCTATCAATTGACTCACATCTTCACTGTGTTTTCTAGCCCTCAATTTATCAATTGACACATTGCGCGTCATCTTCACACTCCAAGCTTCCAAATTGGCGATCTGAGCCAGACGATCTCGTTGCTTCCACAATTTAATCATCACTTCTTGCACCACGTCTTCCGCCTCTGGTACACTGTCCATGATGCGCAAGGCAAAGCGGTAGAGCTTATCCTTTATGGGTGAAATGGTATGTCTAAATTCTTGTTTTGTCATCTCGCAACGGAGACGAGACGAAAGAAAGGAATGTTACAGATGGGTTAAATTTATTTCAAATTAGTGCAGGTAGCGTGTAGTTGTTTGTAATTATACTGCAAATGGGGCAAAAAAGTGCTTTCATTTTTGAAAAAAGATAGGTTTTGTTCACATCATTTACCGCTAAATTTTAGGGTAAATTTTCGCTGAGGAGGAGGTCGACACCTCCTCAGCGAATCAAGGTTTTTTAAGGACAAAGAAGCGATTCTCGCTGAAAAAACTTTGATCAAATTTGGCAGGCTCGATGCCGCCAAATTTG
>JBCDKV010000779.1:0-2563 GCA_038746215.1 Bacteroidota bacterium
AAGGAGGATTTTCGGATGCTCCAAGGGTTTTTTAAGGGCAAGAAGCGTTAAAGCTTTAACGCTTCTTGCCCTTAAAATCCCCCTAGCAGAAAGTTTTTCACCTTTGAAAAAAACTTTCTGCGACATTTTGAGATGCGCCCAAAAGGATATACAGAAGCAGGGAACGATGTAAGTGATGGTATGCTGAGAAAATGGATGTTCGAGAATGCAGAGCAGCGCGATACTTACATTACAGAATTGCACAATCAAATTCGTGCATTAGCTGGCACACCCGACCATGGAACGAGCTTTTTAGGTGACATGCACCGTGCTTGGATTGATTTCAAATCAAGTATCACAGATGGTGACACCGCCGTGTTGGAAGAATGTATCAGAGGAGAAGAACGTGCCGTAGAAGACTATAATAAAGTGTTAGATGAATTGAACATGACAACCGCTATTCGAGAAGTACTGCTAAGACAGAGAAGGAACATTGAGGATTCTTTAAAATCTTTGAGAGCTATTGAGGAGACTTTAGCAGTCGCTCAGTAGTAGTTTAATTGGTCTAACTATTTGAGGCTTCCGCTGGAAGCCTCTTTTTTAAGTAACTGATAAATACAAGCGCAATGGATAATCCGCACGTAGATAATATGCCAGACTATACCGAACAAATTACAATATATTACAATCCCGAAATTAATACCCATAGAAAAACAGTGGCACACGCAAAAGGTGGAGCAGATGTTTTAGCACTTCCTTTTGATAAGATGCCAGAAGCCTACAACATTTGGATGGATGTTTGGGAAACAATAAAGGATAATCCTGCCCAAATATTTGATGACACACACCCCAAATACGATACCCTAGTCAAAAATCAAATCACCAACTTCGTAGATTGGCGAAAAATCCTACTCCACAATCGAGACATGATTGCTTATCCCATTGCCACGAGCGGAGATCGCGTGATGATCGTGAAACGCCAAACGCAAGTATATGATTTCTTAGAGCCTGCGCGATAGGTTTTATTGCTGCATTGTTTCATTGCTACACTGTTTTATTGCTGCATTGTTTCATTGTTTAGTTCTCGCTTAACCATGAAGCTATGACTAACCATGAAGCCATGTACAACCATGAAACAATGACCAACCATGAAGCCATAACCAACTATGAAACCATGACCACCACAAAACTCACCATTTTTTTAACCATTAAAATCTAACATTATGAGCTTAATTTGCAAGCGGTAATAGTACGCTACCATCCGTGAATATCAAAGAAAATGATACGAACTATGAAGTAGCACTAGCCGTACCAGGCATGAACAAGGAAGACTTCCAGATTCATTTGGATAACAATACATTAACGGTATCCGTAGAGCAGGAGACAAAAAACGAAACGACCAAAGACGAAAGAACGTACAGCAGAAGAGAATTTAGCTATCAGTCCTTCCAGAGAAGTTTCAATTTACCGAAAGATGTGGTGGATGAAGATAACATTTCCGCAAAGTATCAGGACGGTATTTTGAGCATTCATGTACCCAAGAAAAGCGAAGCAGAGATTCGTACCAGAAAGCAAATCGCCATACAGTAATCAAAAATTGTTTAATGCGATAGGTAGAAGTATAGCACCTTCACCAAATACCTAAAAACTGATTTAAAGCCGTAGTGCCTAGTGTGCTATGGCTTTTTTTGTGCATGTACGATTTTTAGTTTGGGGTGTGCGAAGTCTCGTTTTTCTTAACATTCTACTTGAAAACAGCCTGAGTCAATATAAGAAATTCACACAACAAGTATGTTTGATAAGTTTCGTCCATAAAAATGCTTGGACATACTTGTTGCGCAATCTCAGGAGTTCTTTCGGAATTGTTCCGAGCATTGCTCAAAACATGCTCTAAGCCATTTGCTAAATTGATATACGACGCTCTGTCTATGTGATGTCTAGCAGATGAAGTAATTATGACTGATTCCTCAATGAGGTATGAGGTGTATTAATGGTAATCAGGTTTTAATTATTCCCGTTCCGGTTAGAAAATGGTAGGTATAAAGCAGCACTAAAAATTTGTCCAGCAACGGGAAGTTGCTGGACAAAACTCAACCACTTTTGCTGGACAACTTCCCGTTGTCCAGCAAATTAGTTTAACCCAGCAAATTTTATTTGATCTTGAAAAACAAGCAATTTGAGATAGAAACTGAAGTGCCAATTTAAAGGCGGAAAGGGAATAAAGTAGGATAGCCAAGTGTAAAATTTTGTATGGCATATCCATTTTTTGTGAAACAATCATCTGATTATGCCAATTCGAAGTATTCTTAATTTGACTGACTACTCAGCGTCTACGGCAAATCCTACTCGCCATTACAAAAGTGTAGAATGTCCAGTTTTTGTCGAGTGCAAATACTACTGGCTTAAGAATATTCTACTAATCTTTGGTTATTGTTAATTCATTTAAAATAAAAGTTTGTTATGAACAGAAAATTACACATTTCATTTTTACTCACAGCAGTACTTACGCTACTAATGGGTGTGTCTTTATTCGCACAATCTACATCTGGGCCTATTAACATTACTTCTTTTGCTGGAACCGATG
>JBCDKV010000780.1:0-2557 GCA_038746215.1 Bacteroidota bacterium
GGATATTTGAGGTGTGGCTGTTCCAGTAAATCGCACAACGCGATGATATTGGTCAAATCTTTTTTGAAAGCCGTCTTTCCAATGCGTTGAAACATCGGTAGTTGCTGAAAAAGATAGGCTAGCGTTTGTTCGTAGGAGGCTGTTTGCATGTTGGTAAATATTTTGAGGTGCAAAGCTAAGGAATGGTATACAAATAAATTTACATTTTGACTTGCTGCATCCCACCCGCTTGCGGTTCATTCGCTTGAATATTCTTAATATTCACCCTTTGGGATCGCTCATTCATCCTTACTCATCGTTATAAAAAGCCTTACAGAACGTAGGCTATGCTTAGGCATCCCATCCGCTTTGCGGTTCAGAAGCTCACACTTCTTCATGCCTTGATTAAGAAAAAAATAGCTGCCTCAAAATTTGTAAATTTATTTATATCCCATTCCTAACAAGTAAACGAGCATCACCAAATTTATTGTAGGTACGCCCACGGCACTTGCTAAAAGCTAAACTTTGTTTATTGGACTTGATCGGCTTAGAGCTTGTTTGGAGCAAGCGATTGAGTTGTTGAAGTAATGGACTGGACTATTTACATAGAAACTCTTAGGTACTCAATGATTGAGTATTGGGATCGTTTTAATCAGCTCCATTCCGTTCAACAATCCACTCTAAAATCGGATCTTGATTCTCCATGTATTCCTCAAAACTCAATCCGATTGCTTTATCTAAATCTAACTCCTTTGCAGGCACGCCGTACAAGAAGTTCGCCAAATGTGTTCGAGACAGCCTGCGCTTATTGTCTATCCAATCATGCTCCTTTAGTGGATTATAAATTCTCGTACCCGAATTGGGTAAAACACAAGCCTCACTTTCCGCCCAAAACTTCAATCGGTCACCAACTTCCTCCCCTACGATTACAATTTTGTCCTCTGCATAGTACTTGACACGAGCAGCGGTGACGATGGCAGCAGAGTAGGTCTTGTTGCTGGTAATGAGATAGATTTTGCTATCATCATTAATGATTTTAGGCGGCTCGCTGGCTAATTTGTTGGAGTACATGTAATTTCCGCCAGTATGGAAACGCAAATCAATCACCACATCATAGTCTCGTTTCGTTGTTAGGGTTTCATTGAAATTGTCCACGCGCTCTTTGAAATTGGAGCAATCATCCCAAAAACTATTGACCTGAAAATAGGCGATCTTTTCTTCGTCATCGAAGGTGTAAAAAACACCCTCTTCTGCTTTTTTGAGGTAAAGTGGTAGCCTATTCTTATCCGATTTCAGAAATGTCCAGTCGGTCTCTTCTTGCTCCGCAGGGTACAGATTTGCCCAATGTTTGTACCAAGGTTGATCGTTTTTAATGGTTGCAGATTGAAAGTTGATTTCTTCTATCCCACCCTCTTTAGAAAGGGTTAGCGTATAGCTATCTTTTGTTTTGATGACGCCAGCTTCGTACAGAAAATCAGGTGAAGTAATCAAGTCTATCGTTTTCTGCTTTTTCCATCTTTCTAGTCCTGAAATGTATGGGAAAAGCTGAGCTTCGACAGTTTCGACATCAATACCATTGATTTGAAGCACTTTCACTCCTAAATAGTCTGCCGTTTCACGATCAGCTCGCACCACATAAATACCATCCGAAAAGCGATAAAATCGGAGTGGAATTTTTTGTTTGCTACCAATGGGTAAAGTCGTATGCCCATTATCCGCCAGCACTACACATCTCGCCAATTCCAGCTTGATCTGAGTATCAGATAACTCATCAATTTGATTTCTTAGATTCGCCAAAATGACTAAGCAAGAGTCTTTTGCTTCATCTGTATAGGTCTTTGCTTTGTCCAGAAATTCATTCTTAAAATACGTTATATCTTGATTCCATCTTTGCGTTCTGTTTGTTTCAGAAGGTGTGATGGTTTCGTACTTATTGGCGCAACTGTATAAAATCGTTAGTATTAGTATTATCCAAAGACTGTTTTTCATAGGTGCGAATCGTAATATAATTGCTAAAAATTAACCCCAAAATGCAAGCCAGGCTCACCTATGAAAAATTTGCCCCATTGGTCATCCAACACCTTAAAAGAAGCTGGCATCTCTGTATGAAACAAACGATGGGTTACAGCAATGGAAGGTTGTATGAAGAATTTATCATTCCACAATTTTACGTGATAACCCAATCGGTAGGTGTTGAAAATTTGAAAGCCATCGTCAATTTTATCTCCATCCTCCTTCACAAAATTTTGCCAAGCACTCATTGAATGCACACCAGCATAAAGTCCTTCCCAAAGAAATCGTTGATAAGCTAAGGCAATGCCAAATTCACGAATATAGCCAGGAAATTTCTCTTCGGGTGCTTCGAAGGATGGTCCGTAAGGAATACCCAATGACCAAGCATATTTCCATGTTTTTAATTCCAAGGAGATGACATCGCGATCAGTCAGCCGATACCCAAAATTGAGTTGGGCAAAGTCAGGCGGATTATCGTCAGGCACTAAGTTGTACAATACGAATAGCGTACTACCGACAAAGCATTTTTTATAAGTGCTATCCTGTTGGGTGTATTGGGCGTTAA
>JBCDKV010000781.1:0-2550 GCA_038746215.1 Bacteroidota bacterium
AACATGGTGCTGAGATTCGTTCCCATCACAAATTTTCCGTAGTGAAACAATTTCCATACCCATTCCCAACTCACGCTGGTCTCAAATTGGAGAAAAGGTCGAGCAAAATAGTAGGAAAAAAAAGCACCGCTCGCTATACCGAGCGTTCTGATTAGCACCAAATTAGGCAGTTCGATTTTTAAGTCGAGTAAGAAGAATAGCAGAATATACAGGAAATAAATACTCTGCCGCACGAAAGTCCCCCAGAAAATGCCACGAAACTCCAGATTGGACTGCTGCATGAAATTAAACTGTAGAAAGGGAATCAGTGCTAAGGTCGTTAAGCAATGTAGTTTTAGGAGATGCTCCAAATCGGGTATGCGCACCATTTCGCTGATGGGCGCAGCCAAAAAAAAGAGCGGAACGACCAAACAAATGCTTACTAATACATTGAGGTAGAGCGAAGCCGTAGCGATCTTTTTGTAGCGATCATCTCTGGCGGTAGAAAGAAATTTGACCAGTGCATTTTGCAACAATCCCGTGCGTCCTACCTCCACAATCGTAACGATGGAAAGGAAGGCTGCCCACTGTCCCACCTCTGCTTTTGTCAACGCACGAAACAAAATCATAACACTGATGAGTGCTAAAAACTGGTTGGAGAATCGCTCCATCAAGGTCAAAAAACCAGACTTGATCCAATATGATTTTAGCTTACTCAATGTGTTGTTTTAAGGTAGGTTGCTTTTTTGTCCAAAAGTCATTGAACAAAGCCAAAAAGACGAGTAAGAGTGCAACGCCTCCCGTCGCAACAATTCCGCCCAATAGTGCGATGATTTTAGCTTTTGAACTTTCGGGTTTCTCAGGAACTTCGCCGTATTCTACAATCGAAAGCGGCATAGCAGAAGAAAGCGCAATACGCTGCGCCTCGTTCATCCGGCTCACAATATCCAAATATTCTTCCGTTCGGATGGTTTTTTCGCCTTGCAATTTTTCCAATTGGGTTTCGTCTGTCACAAAACTCAAGGCACGTTGTTCCACTTGTCCAATTGCCTGATTTAAGGATTGAACGCTTGCTTCGGCGAGCAGTAATTCAATTTCCGTTTCCAAACGTTTGGTAAAAAGATCGGCCAGCTCTTGGCTTTTTTGCAGTTTTTCTTCTTTTGCTACTCGTTCCTCTACCAATTGCTGAATCTGATTATTCAATCCTGATCCTCTTTGCTGAAATTCTGGTAGCAATCCTGCGGCAATTTCATCTCCTTGCAGTCCTTCGTTATTGAGTAAGCTACCTTCATTTTCCTTAATTTGTCCAACTTCTGCTCGCAGCAATAGATTAGCAGCTTCTGTACGGTCAAAGGCAAAAGATGCTTCGTCTAAGTACGCATCCAAGGTACTTACCGCTTTTTTTAAGCCTTCGATATTTTTGCGTTCTTCCTCTCTCGCCATTTCCAAATCTTTGCGCTCCGCGATCAAAGAGCTGCCCGATTCTTTGAGGTCAATAATTCTTCGATTGCGTTTGTATTGAGCAATCAAAGTACTCAAACTATCTACTTCTTGCTTTTTATCGAAGGCTAAATCTGCGTAAAACTCTACTGAAAAGCGTTCTTGTGCTACGCGATCTTCGTTGTAGTAGCGCACAAAGTTTTCGGCGAGCGTATTGACGGCAAAGACCGCAAATTCCGCACTATTGGCAGTAAAAATGAGTTTTAGGTAATCCGTCGAACCGTCTCGGTAGACGTTCAATTGCTCAGAAAGGGATTTGAAATCGTAGCCAAAGGCATCTGCCACTTTTCGTATCTTGGGTTCTACTGCTCGGTTGGGCTTCACCTGAACATCGTTGTCTGCGATTAACTTCAAAGTCGCTTTTGCTACTGTTGGTTCGAAGGTCCATTCTTCTTCGTCGGGTAAATTAAAGGGTGCTTCGTTGGCTAAAAGTGCTTCTAGGTCGTGTTGCAAAAGATCGTACGCCAATCGACGAATGCTGGTGCGTGACTGCAATCGCGTCACAAAATTACTGAACTGACTACTCACCTGAAATTGCTGTCGGAAAGGATTTTCGCGCTCCAGTTCGATGGCTTTTCGCTCGATAATACCCGTGGTGATGACTGCCTCTGACTTGAACTCGGGCGGCACAAAGCTCATCAAAAAATAGGTCAATACCGTCGTACTTGCTCCGACTAACAAGAGCATCCATTTTCGCTTCCACAGTATTTGTAAAATATAAAATAAGTCCATATGAAATGACTAAGTAGTAGTATTTATTGAAGTTTATGAGCATTCTGAAACCAAGCACTGGGAACTTATAGTTTTAAAGACAACATCATTTCTATCCATAAGGTCTACCCAAAAGGAAATGTTAACTACTTTTGCTGTTACGATAAACACGTCGTTATTTTTCCAAACGGCAACAGCGTATTTGTGTTCCCGTCCGAAGGGACATGTAAAAAAGCTATAGCATTAGACGGACATACAGGCAATAGGTCAATTTTACGATAGAAACAGATGCAAGTTACTGATCGCTTAGAGAGAATTTCATTTTTTGATGGTTAGTAACGGTCAAATAATAACTTCCCG
>JBCDKV010000782.1:0-2544 GCA_038746215.1 Bacteroidota bacterium
AAAAATAAGTTGAAATTTGTGTTTCCGTCCATAAGAACCCTTTGGGCATACTTGTTGCGCGATCTCAGGAGCTTTACCAAGGTTTACTTCAAGCATTTCCAAAAACTTCGTACACGCCTAATTAATTATCAATTATTTAGTAAATTTTATGACATACCAATTCAACAGCGGAATGGGAATAATACAAACGTATAAATTTAATTCCTTTTAAGATTTGAGATTAGAAGAAGAAATACAACAGCATAAGTTTAGGGACGAATATCAAAAATTGAGCATCAACGTCTTATTCACGGCGGCTTGGATGAATCAACAAACCACTCAAATCTTGAAGCCATACAATATTTCTTGGCAGCAGTTTAATATATTGCGCATACTGAGGGGACAACATCCCAAGCCTGCTACAGTGAAGACTTTAGCCAAGCGAATGATTGATAAAATGTCGAATGCTTCGCGCCTAGTAGAAAAGTTGCGGCAGAAAGGTTATGTGGAACGAAGTGAATGTCAGGAAGATCGCCGCAGGGTGGATATTGTCATTACTGACTTAGGACTGAAGATGCTGAAAGAAGCTTCTCAGGCGATTGAAGAAAATTTGGAGCAGCAAATCCAGACTATTTCGGAGCAGGAAGCTAAGCAGACCAACGATATTTTAGACAAAATGAGAGGAAGCGAAACATCGTAAAGGAAAAAGAGTGGTAAACAAATTTGACCCACCAACGCGTCCTTAAAGAACCAATATTTTTTTACCAAAAATGATGTATAAACATTAATTGTATAAATATTAAATTTAATTATCATGAAACGTTTTTTTGTATTTTTTGCTTTGATTGGATTAATGGTTAGTACGAGTGCTTTCATTGCAAGCGAGACATTAACCTACAATGTGGACACCGAAAAAAGTACCGTCAACTGGAAAGGCTACAAAGTGACAGGCAGTCACGAAGGTACTATTGGTATAGAAAGTGGCGGACTAGAATATACAGACGGCTTGCTCTCTGGCGGGACTTTTAAGATTGATATGACTTCCATGGTTGTAACGGATTTGCAGGGTGGCGCAGCCAAAAAATTGCTAGGACACCTTAAATCAGATGATTTCTTTGGCGTGAAAAAATTTCCAACTACCAGCTTCAAAATTACCAGCGTTTCGCCACAAGGTCCAAACAGGTATAAAGTATCTGGCGACTTGACCATCAAAGAAACGACCAAACCCATTAGATTCATAGCAACGACCAGCGAAGAAAATGGCATCATCACCGCTAATGCTGATATTACGGTAGACCGCTCGGATTTCAATGTTAGATATGGTTCTGGCACTTTCTTCGATAATTTAGGGGACAAAACGATCTACGATGAGTTTGATTTGAATGTGAGCTTGGTGGTGAGCAAGTAAGGAATGAGCTTCTACTTATTGGCGTTTAGTGATTAGTAATTATGAACTACACGAAGTCTTGTTTTCCTTGACAGAATGTGTTCTGAGCCAATGTCAGCAAATCGCTCAACAAGTATGCTCAGTAATTCTCTTCGGATGAAAACATAGGTTCTCAGTTATTTTTCCTGAAAAAAATAACTGAGAACTTGTGTTCTATCAACCCCCCACAAGTCCAAAACCCTTAATTCTAAAGCCTCGTAGAGGCGAACTATGGGTAGAACGGTCCAAATTTTCCTGATCTAAGCGCCGTAGGTGCGAGCTGTAACGCCGTCATAGTACGTACCTACGGCACTTGATAACATTCTTTAGCATTTTTTCTACCTATAGTACATCCCTAAAGGGATTTTTGAATGTGTAAAAATTTGTGGGGGGGTGATAGAACTTGTGTTTCCATCCATAAAAACCTTTGGGCATATTTATTGCGCGATCTAAAGCCCTTTACTAGAATTTATCTCAGGCATTGCTCAAAACTTCATACGAAACGAAAATCAGTGATTCGAGCACTAAAGTATCAACTAACTGTACAACTCATATAATCACACAAAAAAAACCTCATTCCTGCATTTCCTTCCACGTCTTAAATAATACTTCTTGTTTCGGACGATCCTCTGGCAAGCTTCGGAGCGGTTCGCAAGCTTCCAGATGTTCGTAGCAATCTTTGGGCAACTGCTGATAAAGTGCCGTACCTTTTGTTTTCCAAGCCATCATTTCATCACTCACCGTCTTCACAATTCTAGCGGGATTACCAACAACGAGACTTCGCGCTGGAATGATCGAATCTGCTTTCACAAAACTCAACGCACCAACAATACATTCCGCACCAATTTCCACCCGATCCATAATGACCGCATTCATCCCAATCATAGCATTCCGTCCAATTTTTGCGCCGTGGATAATTGCGCCGTGACCAATATGCGCTGCTGTCTCTAGCTGCACCGTCACGCCAGGAAACATGTGAATCGTACAATTTTCTTGCACATTGCAACCATCTTCAATCACGATGCCCCCCCAATCCCCACGGATTGCTGCGCCAGGACCGATGTAGCAATCCCTTCCAATAATCACATTGCCCGTCACCGTAGCTTGCGGATGTACAAACGAGCTTTCGTGGATGACTG
>JBCDKV010000783.1:0-2533 GCA_038746215.1 Bacteroidota bacterium
GCGAAAAGATGGCGTAGCACTTTGGGAACACGCTAATCTGCTGGGAAATGTAATGGAAGATTATGGTCACACCACTTCTGATGCGCAAAACTTCATCACGACTTTAGCGCAGCAACTTAAAATAGATTCAAACAATTGCAAAACTTGCTACGAAGACACTTTTTATTTCCTATGGGAACAGGGGAATTTGCCTGTCAATTTAAAAGCAGATGACATAGGGAATGAAGACAGTTTAGAACGCCAAAAACTCGCAAAACTACTCCAAAACGGTATGGAAAAACCAGTAGGTTATGTGCTGCCACTTGATTTTGACATTAATCGCAATGCTTGGCTATCGTGCTACTGGAAAATGAAGCGTGATGAATTGTTTCTGATTCCTGGTGATTCTCCGATTGGGATGCGTCTTCCATTGGATCGTTTGCCGATTAATTCTCCTGAACAACAAAAAGTAGTCTTAGAAGCTAGTCCAATGGATGAACTACCGCCTTTGACCGAGAGTTTAGCAGAGAAAACAACTAGCTACGAAGAAGAAGGGCGAACCCTCAAAACGGCACTTTGTGCAGAAGTTCGAGCAGGGAAACTGTATCTTTTTATGCCACCCTTGAAAACTTTGGAGGCTTATGTTTTGCTGCTGAATGCAATTGAAAAAGTCGCGGTGAAATTGGAATTGCCAGTCATCATTGAAGGCTACCAGCCACCTTCTGATCATCGCTTAGAAAAACTAGCGGTCACGCCCGATCCAGGAGTCGTGGAAGTGAATGTGCAGCCCGCTCAGTCTTGGCGCGAAATGGTACAGAACTACGATCAGCTTTTTGAGTTGGCGAAGGAATGTAAATTGAGCGCAGAAAAATTTATGCTCGATGGACGGCACACAGGTACAGGCGGCGGCAATCATATTACTTTGGGTGGCACGAAACCAAGCGAGAGTCCATTGCTACGTCGCCCCAATTTGCTGAGAAGTTTCGTCAATTTTTGGCAAAACCATCCTGGACTTTCCTATTTGTTTTCTTCTGCTTTTGTCGGTCCGACTAGCCAAGCACCGCGCGTAGATGAAGCGCGTTTGGAAACACTTTACGAGCTAGAAATTGCCTTTGATCAAATTGATAAATACGAAAATCCACCTTTTTGGATTGTTGATCGCATTTTTAGGAATCTGTTAATAGACGTCACAGGCAATACGCATCGGGCGGAGTTCTGTATTGATAAATTATACAGTCCAGATTCGCAATCGGGGCGTTTGGGTATTTTGGAAATGCGTGGTTTTGATATGCCGCCGCATAAGCAAATGTGCTTGGTGCAATTATTGCTTATTCGGACATTGGTAGCTTGTTTTTGGCAGCAACCGTATCGACAAAAACTGGTTCGTTGGGGAACGCAATTGCACGATAAGTTTTTAATTCATCATTTTGTGAAAGAGGATTTGCAAGATG
This sequence comes from Bacteroidota bacterium, assembly GCA_038746215.1. GTDB lineage: Bacteria > Bacteroidota > Bacteroidia > Chitinophagales > Saprospiraceae > JAAUTG01. Next base: position 1,431 of record JBCDKV010000783.1, read on the forward strand.
TGATTGATTACATCAAAGGTTTTGGATTTGATTTTAAGATGGAGTGGTTGGATGCCTTTTTTGAGTTCCGTTTTCCCATTTTAGGTAAAGTCAATGTGCGCGATATGCAACTGACCTTGCGCTCGGGCATAGAACCGTGGAATGTGCTAGGCGAAGAGATGTCCAATACAGGTACGGCTCGTTTTGTGGATTCTTCCGTGGAAAGGGTAGAAGTCGTAGTGGAAAGTTTTCAAACGGAACGCTATCAATTGTTGTGCAATCAAGTGCTTGTCCCACTCAAAGCCACCGATACCAAAGGAAAATATGTGGCAGGTATTCGCTACAAAGCATGGAGTCCTCCCTCGGCATTGCACCCAACCGTCACGACCGATGTTCCCTTGGTTTTTGATATCTACGATACTTGGAACAAACGTTCGATTGGTGGCTGCACTTATCATGTAGCACATCCTGGCGGCAGAAATTACGAGACTTTCCCCGTTAATAGCTACGAAGCAGAAGGCAGACGCATCTCTCGTTTTTGGGATTACAACCATAGCACCCAATCGAATACGACAGTTAAAAATCAGGAAGGCAGTACTAGTAGTTCTTATCGTTATACTACGGTTTTGGAAACGCCTAGTGAGAATATTGAAGTGAAGACTATTGCGCCTAGTATGGATTATCCGAATACGTTTGATTTGCGGCGGGTACTATAGCCTAGTAATAGTAAAATTGATTCCATGAAAAAGATGACATATTTGGTGACAAGTCTCTTCTTTTTATCTAGCTCTTAAAGTATTTGAGATCGCGCAACAAGTATGCCCAAAGGTTTTTTATGGACGGAAACACCAATTTAAACTTATTTTTCTCCAAAAAAATAAGTTTAAATTGGTGTTTCCGTCCGAAGAGAATTAGTAAGCATACTTGTTGCTCAATTTGCGGATATTAACCTTGACTATACCTGAGTCAAATGTCAAGCAAAATGATATTTATACAGTCGTTATTCGCATTCATTCCTGAAATTCAAACTTCCTGCTACGGACTCTCCTTCAAAATTTACACAAAAACAATAATCATTTCTTGCTTCCATCCTATTCATACACTTACTTTGCACTATAAGTCAA
>JBCDKV010000784.1:0-2532 GCA_038746215.1 Bacteroidota bacterium
AGCAAAAACTAAGAACAAAACTCCCTGCTTCAAAAAGCGTAATACCTACCCTAAGCAAGTAGTAAAATCAAAAGCAGACCCAAATATGCGAAGCTTACTCTTATTCAGCTTATTGTTGATAAGCGTCCAAAGTACTTTTGCGCAATTAGTGTGGCAAGATACCCCCAGTCTAGACAGCTTTCCCATCTACGATTTTCATCCAACCACGGACGGCTTATTGATTGCGATGTCAGGCGGCGGTATCCAAAAAACGACCGATGAAGGCGCAAGTTGGTACAATATTCCTTTTGTAGGTGGTTTGGAAGGCAACACCTTTTTCAGCGACTTTGCACAAATTGGAAACACCATTTATGTGGCTGCTCGTCGGCGCGTGGCTTCCCAAGAAGGTGGTATTTATAAAAGCCTAGATCAAGGCGAAACTTGGCAAGCCAGCTACGACGAAAACCTCCATAAAGATGTATTCTCTCTGGTGAGTGTAGGCAATCGACTCATAGCAGGAACACGTCGTGGTATCTTTCTTTCCGATGATGGTGGCAATAGTTGGTCAAGAGTCGATGAAGAAGAAAGGGAAGCGCGCCGTTCTATCCCTTTCTGTATGACCACTAAGGGCAATACGGTCGTAGCAGGAACGAACCGTAGCGTCCTTTTAAGCCAAGATGCTGGCGACACTTGGCAGGTCATCGAAATTGCAGATCGTGGTGATGTAAATAGAGCCGCTTTTGTCAATAATCATTTCTATGTTTCAACAAGCGGTTCAGGGATATATCGCTCCGAAAATGGATCAAGTTGGGAAAAGCTAGACTTAGGATTACCCGAAAACCAAGAAAATATCAACGCCTTTTTAATGCTTGGGCAAGATCAATATTATAGCTCGGCAGGGAATATCTACAAAAATAGAAAGCCCATTAATGAAGGCTTTAGCATGGACTTTCCCAGTGCGAGAAGCTTTACCGTCTATAAAGGCAGTCTATACGCAGGTACTTACCGAGATGGCGTTTGGAAATACGCGATTCCCAACAATGAAATTGCCAATGTGCCCAAATTGAACTTGCAGCCCAATCCAAGTGCGAGCCAAGCGGTGCAGTTAAGTTACGAAGTACTGGAAGAAGGCAGCATATCTATCGTACTCTACGACCAAAATGGCAAGCAACTACAAATTATAGCCGATCTTCAACAAAGTGTAGGAAAATACCAAATCGAAGTAGATGTGAGCCAATTACAAAACGGCAACTACTATTTTCATTATCAAAACGAGCAATATCAGCAAACTCAAAGCTTAATCATTGCCAATTGAGCAAAAGCTTTAGAAGGGTACGAACTTTTGAGATTTCGTTAGGTCGCATCCAAAAAACCTTGTCAGCTTGGTTTTTTGAATGCTCCAAGGGGTTCTTAAGGGTGAAAAGCATCAAAAATTAACAATTTTTGATGCTTTTCACCCTTAAAATCCCTTCAGCAGAAAGTTTTTCAGCTTAGAAAAAAACTTTCTGCGACTTTTGGAGGGGAAATCTTTATTTTTTGAACTGTGTATCTTTTTGAAACAAAAGCTAAAAGTACTCCTCCAAACACAGCAAACAAAACAAAAAACAACAGCCATGCCCAAGTTAACGTACCTACTCATAGTTGCGCTTTTCATTAGCCATACAATAAGCTATGCCCAAAATCAAAACGATGCTAACCTAGATTTCCACCGCTTTTCCTACCTACAAAAAAATATGACTACCCCTCCGAGTCCAGAGGCGAGTAGCTTGGGAAGTTATGGCGAATTTAATGTCTCCAAATACAGTGGTCGGGCAAATATCAATGTTCCCATTTATACCCTAGCGGGCAAAGGGCTACAAATTCCCATCAGCCTATCCTACGATCATTCGGGCTACAAAGTGACCGCTCCTGCTACTTGGGTAGGTATGGGTTGGAGTCTTAATGCCTTTGGTGTCATCACTCGTTCGGTATCAGGTAATCCCGACACCCAAGAAAACTACTACGATCGTGCGGCACAACTCCTAGAACCACTCACTAATACCGACGAAATTGCGGAGCAAACCTTTTTGGAAGCCTGCGCGACGGGCGAAATCGAGAGCCAGCCCGACCAATATTACCTGTCTTTACCCAATGGCATCAGTGCCAAGTTCTATATTGATCCCAACAAAGAGATCGTACAAAGAGAATTTCAGGGTTTGCAAATCACACCGACATTCACGGTTGTCTTTGGACGAATGGAAATCACCAAATTCGTGGTACGCGATCTGAGTGGTAATACCTACACCTTTGAACTAGCCGAAGAAACCCGTTATCAGCTAGATGATGATTTTCCTTTTGGTGGGCTAGTCCCTTTCCGAACGCGCTATGATTATTACTCCACTTGGTATTTAACCGAAATGAGTTCTAATATTCACAGTGAACGCATCTTTTTTGAATATCAAACGGCTGCCCCGACCGAAATTTACACCCTGCCCATCAATATCGAGACCGCTCGTTCGGTTAGTTATAGCGACAGTGGCAATAATCAGGATTGTTGTGGCCCGCCTAATTTCG
>JBCDKV010000785.1:0-2525 GCA_038746215.1 Bacteroidota bacterium
AATTTTTACTTCGTAAAAATTTCAATTTTATGATTATATATGGCTTGTCCAAGAATGTAAATCTATTTCTTGTGTGTTACTTAATTAAAGTAAACCATTTAAACAAATCAACAGCTTAAACAAATCAACAGCCTAAACAAATCAACAGCCTAAACAAACCGCTTCCTTCTACTATCTTAACAATATGACAGCCGTACAACAACTCATCCGTAAAAATATACACCAGCTCGCGCCTTATTCCTCCGCCCGTCACGAATTTGTGGGTTCGGCGGAAGTCTTTTTGGATGCGAACGAAAACCCCAACGACACGGGCTACAACCGCTATCCCGATCCCTTGCAGCAAGCCGTGAAAACTGCTCTAGCAAAAATCAAAAAAGTAGCAGCCAAGCATATCTTTTTGGGCAATGGTAGCGATGAAGTCATTGATCTGCTGATTCGTATTTTCTGCGAACCTCGTATCGATCACATCTTGTGTTTGCCACCCACCTATGGTATGTACAAAGTCAGTGCCTCCATTGCGGATGTGGCGGTCAAAAATATACTGTTAGACACCAATTTTCAGCCTAAAGTAGCAGAGATTCTAGCGACCGCCGACGCACACAGCAAATTGCTTTTTCTCTGTACGCCCAATAATCCAACGGGCAATACTTTTGATCGAGCGAAAGTTTCGGAACTATTAGAAAAATTTGAAGGCATCGTGGTGATCGACGAAGCCTACATTGATTTTGACACGGCAGAAAGCTACAACCAACTCCTGCACAACTATCCCAATCTGGTGGTCATGCAGACGTTTTCCAAAGCTTGGGGATTGGCGGCTATTCGCTTGGGGATTGCTTATGCGTCGGAAGAGATTATTCATTATTTGAATAAAGTAAAACCCCCTTACAACGTCAATCTATTGACTCAGCAAGCCGCATTAGAAGCCCTGCGAGCAGAAGCGCAACAGCGGCAATGGGTGGCAGAAATTGTTGCAGAACGCGAGCGATTACTTGATTTGCTGCCCGCATTTCCATTCATAGAAAAAGTGCATGATTCTAGCGCAAATTTTCTGCTGGTGAAAGTACACGAACCGCAGGAACTTTACGATTATTTGGTACAGCATCAAATTATCGTTCGCAATCGCTCCAACGTGCCACTTTGCGAGGGTTGTCTAAGAATTACGATAGGTACAAAAACGGAAAATGAACGGCTGTTAAAAGTACTGCGTGAGAAAGTATGAAACACGAATATTTCGCCATCTACAAACCCTACGGCTACCTCAGTCAGTTCACCAAAGAAGTGCCAACGCACAGCACCTTAGGTGATCTATACGATTTTCCAAAGACCGTCTATCCAGTTGGGCGGCTCGATAAAGATAGCGAAGGATTATTGCTATTGACCGATGATAAAGCACTGACGGATCGCTTATTGCATCCTAAGTTTCGCCATCGACGTACCTATTATGTACAAGTAGAAGGTGTACCCGATGAGGCTGCTTTGCAAAAAATCAGGTCGGGCGTCGCCATTCGTATCAACAAAAAAATATACCATACTCGTCCCGCAAAAGTGGCGATAATTCAGCCCCCTCCTACCCTACCCGAACGCGATCCGCCCATACGCTTTCGCGCTAATATTCCCACGACTTGGCTTCGTTTGACTTTAACGGAAGGCAAAAATAGGCAGGTGCGTCGAATGTGCGCTAAGGTCGGTTTTCCCGTCCTGCGTCTCGTCCGCTGGTCGATAGAAGACCTGCATTTGGAAGCGATGCCAATTGGTGCAGTAAAGCCAATAGAGCGAGAGGAGCTGTTTCGTTTGCTTGGAATCGTGCGGTGATTAGGGGTTGAGTAATGTATAAGAAATGAGTTTGTATGCTTAGACAAGCCGTCTGTAATCCCAAAATTAAAATTTATTTCTCTAGCGTTACTTGTTTCTTTTGAAAAAGTGTCTCAAACTCATGACTAGCAGTAAGAGGTTTAAATGTTGGCCAGTCCATTTGCTCACCCAAAAATCAACGGTAAAAGCTGCTGTTTACTATTACTTAGAAAGCGAATACGGCAACGTGACTAACTTCCATATCCTAGAACAACGCGACTTTGAATTGGAAGGCGCGCCCTTGAATTTGTACATCTACACTTTCGAGCTAGCAGATTACGAAGGCACTTATCTAGGGGTTTGCTCGCAGCCTCAGGAAGCTACTGCCATAGCCGTTTCGCCTGCACTTTTTGATTATTCTAGTGAGCTGTACACAAAGGAAAACCAAGTGGAACTGTTGGAGGCGATATTGGCGCGTTTGTGATTTTGGGGTTATACGCTCATCTTTGAATGACAATCTTTTCTCGTCCAATAATCTTTCCATTTCTTAAAACTTCTGCCAAATAAACTCCATTCACAAAGCCAGTCAAATCAAATTTCCTTTGTTCTTTGGGCACTTCAAGATTAATTGTGGGTATGGAAAAAAAGGATTACCTTGGTCAGATGGAACTAACAAATTTTTACGAAGAATTATTGGGCATCACTCTACCGTGGCAAGTGGAGGGGGTAGAAAT
>JBCDKV010000786.1:0-2513 GCA_038746215.1 Bacteroidota bacterium
ATGTCGGGTGGCTATGGCGTGATGATTTGTGATACTTTGAGCAAAGCGGAATTAGAAGAACTCAAAATACAAATCAAAGCCAATCCTAGAGAATACATCGCACAACCCAAAATGAATCTTTCGGTGCATAGCACTTACATTGACGAAAATAAAGGTTTCCAGCCGCGTCATATTGATCTAAGAACCTTTACTTTGTTGGGAAAAGATCATACGTTCACACTGAAAGGTGGATTGACTAGAGTCGCACTGAAAGAAGGTAGCCTGATCGTCAATTCTTCGCAAGGTGGCGGCTCGAAGGATACTTGGGTTTTGAAATCGTGAACTGGCTATTAGCTATTGGCTGTTAGCTGCAAATCGCTGATCGCCGATAGGCGTGCAAAGATGAGTTTCCAACAATGCTTGAAATAATTCTTGGCAAAGCATACTTATTGTACGATTTTCCAGTATTGACTCAGCCTATCATTCAAGTAAAACAAGACTTCGTACAGTACTAATCGTTAATGGCTAATCGATAAAAACTTAAAAAATTGTCATGCTAGCAAGAGTCGCAAATTCCCTTTATTGGACAGGTAGATACATCGAGCGTTCCGAAAATTTAGCACGCTATATCAAAGTGCAATACTTCTCTACTTTTGATGCGCCTATTACACAGCAAAAGGATGTCATTTTGAGGTCTATACTATACATGTCAGCGGCGGAAGGTAGGGAAGCATTGTTGGCAGATGAACAAAAAGTCTTGACTGAAGTCGCTTTCAATTCAAAGAATGGTAATTCTATTTTTTCTAATGTGAAAGCGGCTAGAGAAAATGCTAGAAGTGTACGCTATGCGATTTCTTCGGAGCTTTGGGAAATCATCAACAGTTATTATCATTATGTGAAAAGTTACGATATCGATTACTATAAAACACGAGGACTCTACGACTTTACCACCAACGTCAGTCAATACTGTTCCATCATTCGTTCCTATGCACACACCACCTTGCTACACGATGAGGTTTGGGCGTTTTTTAAATTAGGCATTTATTTGGAAAGAGCGGTGCAAACTTTGCGCATATTGAGTAGCAAAAATATTGATATTCAATTATTGACCAGCAATGGAAAAGACGTACCATTAACGGCTTATCAGTGGGCAATTACCCTCAGAATTTTTGAGACCTTTGATATGTATCGAAAACTGTATAAAGGGAATATCAAAGCAGAACACGTCCTGAATTTCCTACTTTCTAATACGACGCTTTCCCGATCTTTAGCATTTTCTCTGGATAGGGTTAGTCAGTTTCTTTCCCATCTGACCGCTGCGATTTCGTCAGATTCCAAGCTACTTTTTCAAGCGGAAAAACTAGCCAGCAGTTTTAAATTTTTGGAGTACGAGGAAATTCAGACAAATTTACAAGAATTTCTGTCCACTTCTTTGAACAAAATCTATGCTTTGAATGATCTTATTGAGCAACAATATTTCAAGATAGAAAGTGTAGATGCGCCAAGCCAAACACAATCGCAGGGTTCTTTGCAGTAACAATTGAGTAAGCGAGACAGAGTGCCTGCGCGATTAACAAATCAATAAATACATGACTTACTGTTTAGGAATTAAAGTCAAAGAAGGCTTAGTCGCTTTGGCAGATACTCGAATTACCTCTGGCAACGAAACCACCACCGCCAAGAAAATTTCACTCCACAAAGAAGGCAAGAATAGCATTTTCGTCATGACTTCGGGCTTACGCTCCATCCGAGACAAGGCAGTGACTTATTTTGAAGAATTGCTAGAGCAAGACAGTACTGAATTTGATAAAATGTATAAGGCGGTCAATGCTTTTGGAAAACAATTGCGACGCGTGGCACAAGAGGACAAGGCTTCCCTAGCCGAATCAGGTTTGGTTTTTAATCTATTTACCATCGTAGGCGGACAACTCGAGAACGATAGAGAACATAAGCTCTATTTGCTCTATCCCGAAGGCAATTGGATAGAAATTGGCCAGAATACGCCTTTCACGATTATCGGAAATTCGGGCTACGGCAAACCCATTCTCAATCGAGCGTTGACGTATGATTCTAGTTTGCGTTTTGCTTTAAAAACGGGATTTCTCTCTTTCGATTCCACTCGTGTCAGTGCCAATGATGTAGGTTACCCGATAGATGTGGTGATTTTTAAAAAGGATTCCAACGAAGTCATCGAAAAACGATTTTCAGAAGATGATACTGGACGTATCGGTGATCTTTGGGCGAATCGACTCAAGGAATTGATTGTGCATCAGGTGCCTGATGATTGGATCGGGGAGATTTAAAATATGGTGATTTTATCTGCTTTTTTGGAGACGAGATTAGATGTGTACGAGATTTTTGAGCGATACTTGGTATAAGTCTTATTCGCGTTCTTTAGATCGCGTTGCAGGTATGCCAAAAGTTTTTTGTGGACGGAAACACAAGTTCTCGGTTATTTTTCCTAGGAAAAATAACCGAGAACTTGTGTTTCCGTCCACAAAAAACTTTTGGCATACCTGCAACGCGATCTAAAG
>JBCDKV010000787.1:0-2511 GCA_038746215.1 Bacteroidota bacterium
GAAAATAATAGCGACTTTATCGAGATGAACGAGCGATCTTTTAGGTAAATATTCAGAGAATATTTAAGCGAGAGAACCGCTTCGCGGATGGGTTAGCAGCGATTATTTTCAAAGTCAGGTTCGTAAAATATTGTTTTACAGGAAGATAGTGCTCCAAACATGCTCTAAGATAAACTTTTCTGAAGTGACAAAGTAGATATTATAAGCTAACTCAACCAAAAGGATAGTACAGGACACCACTTTACATCCTAATCTATATTTTCACGAAATAAAATCTATAAGGATATGCTGACAGAAATTATTAAACAAACAAAAGAATTTAAGTTCGTAGATTATCTTTGGGATGAAGAAAAAGCCGCTGAATTGGGAGATGATCAAGTCGCACTTTTTCTATATCGTTCCAATCTGTTAGGTGCAGATTTGAGAATCACCAACTATGGTGGAGGGAACACCAGTTGTAAAACCATCGAAAAAGATCCTTTGACCGGTGAAGAAGTGGAAGTGATGTGGGTGAAAGGCTCTGGTGGAGACATTGGTACGCTTACTCGTCAAGGCATAGCGGGGCTTTATACCAAAAGATTACGAGCACTAAAAAACGTTTATCGAGGTCTAGCATTTGAAGACGAAATTGTTCCGCTTTACTACCATTGCCTCTACGATCTGGATAGTCGAGCACCTTCTATAGATACTGCCTTACATGGCTTGTTGCCTTTCAAGCATATTGACCATTTACATCCCGATGCGCTCATTTCTATAGCCGCCGCTAAGGATAGTCAAGCGATTACAAAAGAGATTTGGGGCAATAGTATGGGTTGGATTCCGTGGCAAAGACCAGGCTTTGATTTGGGCTTACAGTTGGAAAGATGTTTGGAGGAAAATCCAGGTATTCGAGGTATCGTTTTAGGAGGACACGGCTTGTTTACTTGGGGAGATACCGCTTATGAGTCTTACATGAATAGTCTAGAGGTGATTGAAATGGCAGCAGCCTATATTGAAGAAAGAGAAGGGAAAGGAAGAGCTGTTTTTGGAGGTCAAATAATTGAAAGTTTACCAAAGGAAGAACGAAAAGAACAAGCTGCAAAATTAGCCCCAATCCTTCGGGGATTATGTTCTTCTTATCAGCGGATGATCGGACATTTTACAGACGATGATCGTGTCTTGCAATTCATCAATAGCAATGATCTATCGGATTTAGCACCGCTTGGTACTTCTTGTCCAGACCATTTTCTGCGCACCAAAATTCAGCCTTTGGTGCTTTCCATCGCCCCAGATAGTGATTTGGAAGATACAATGGCAGTTAAAGAAGCACTAGAACCTGCCTTCGAACAATATCGAAAAGAATATACCGCTTATTACGAAAATTGTAAGCATGACGATAGTCCTGCGATTCGAGACCCTAATCCTGTTGTTATTTTATTTCCAGGCGTTGGGATGTTCACCTTTGCAAAAAATAAGCAAACGGCTAGAGTAGCTAGTGAATTTTATATCAATGCCATTAATGTAATGCGAGGCGCAGAGGCTATTTCTAAATACATTGCATTGCCTCGTCAAGAAGCTTTCGATATCGAATATTGGTTGCTAGAAGAAGCAAAATTGCAACGTCAGCCAAAGGAAAAACCTTTATCTCGAAAAGTGGCGATCATCACAGGTGCTGGAGGTGGTATCGGCAAAGCTATTGCAGACAAACTAGCCGCAGAAGGAGCAAATGTAGTACTAACAGATATCAATGAAGAAAGCCTAAGAGAAGCCAATGCGACCTACAAAAAAGATGTTTCCACTTATGCTTTGTGTGATGTAAGTAGTACTGCTTCCATTGCTGATGCTTACAAAGCTGCTTGCTTAGCATTTGGTGGCGTTGACATCATTGTTCATTCCGCAGGTTTAGCCATTTCAAAATCATTAGCTAATACAACTTTGAAAGATTGGGATATTCTGCAAAATGTTTTGGTCAAGGGACAGTTTTCCTTGGCACAACAAGGCGTAGAAATTTTTAGAAAGCAAGGCTTAGGAGGAGATATTATTCATATTGCTAGCAAGAACGGCTTGGTGGCTGGTCCAAATAATGTCGGATATGGTACGGCAAAAGCAGCTCAGCAACACATGACTCGTTTGTTAGCAGCAGAATTAGGGGCGGAAAAAATCAGAGTGAATACCGTAAATCCTGATGGCGTCATCACAGGAAGTAAAATATGGGAAGGAAAATGGGCAGAAGGACGCGCTAAAGCAAATGGCATTACCGTAGAAGAATTACCAGCCTTCTATGCCAAGCGCAATCTAATGAATGAGATCATTCGTCCCGAAGATATTGCTAATGGCGTGTTTGCCTTAGTAGGTATATTAGATAAAAGCACAGGAAATATCATCAATGTAGATGGCGGTATGGCAAATGCTTTTGTAAGATAGGCACGATTTCGGATTTCGGATTTTTGATTTCGGTCGATGGCGTTCCGAAATCAAAATCCAATATAAAACTTATTTATTTTAGCATTAATCCTACTCTACCTTACTAAA
>JBCDKV010000788.1:0-2507 GCA_038746215.1 Bacteroidota bacterium
AGTGAGATGCGCATATTTCGGATGTCCTAGGAGTTGGGCAGCGTAGACAATCCTGTAGTTGTTGATGTAATTGTAGAAATTGATTTGGAGTCCTTGATTGAGTACTTCGGAAAGTCGTTGTCGAGAAAGTTGGAGATTAGTCGCTAGTTCTTGAAAGTCCAATTCAGATTGCAAAAACAGTTGCTGTTCTTGCATGATCTTCTCTAGCCTTGCGATCTCTGCTTCGTAGCTGATTGCAGGTTTGGGGTTCGTGTTTTCATCTTGCATCGGCAGGCTTTCCAATTGCCAATCTTCCACTTTGACGAGTTGTTTGGTCAAATTAAACCAAAAAAGAATGAGCAAAATACTGTTCAACATACTCACGATTTGGAAGGTATATTGCAGATCATACACAGCAAAAATAGTAGCGGCAACAATGACGGCTGTGATCGCAACGACCGCAAAAAAGAAGCCCACAATCAGATTCCTCAACCATTTCAATTCTTTACTGTCCACATTGGAGTAGAATTTAAGCAGCCTTTGGTCGTAGGCATTGATTTCACGAATAGCAAGCGTCAAATAAATCGTAGCACTAATCCCCAGTACCGTCCCATTGTGGGTTTTGAGCAGTTGCGGCATATTAGAAGGACACTTCAAAAAGCCATTAATGATCGAAATACTTTCTGCTGACCACCAAAAAAAGAAGAGCATCGCAACAAACAACAGATAAGGCAAAGTATATAAAATCCAATGTTTCCACTCCATTGGGCTGGTTTTTGACCATTGTTTCAGTCCGAGATAGAAGGTAGGTACAGAAAGCAGTGAAAAGGGATAAGCAAACAGGTGAATCCAATGAGTGGGCGGTAGTTGATCGTTGAATAGCAATAGGAAATAGGCGATGTAGACCGCAGAAAGGACAATCCAAGCAATCAAAAAACGATTCAATCGGTGAGCAAATAGAAAAATGAAAAAGCCAGAAAGTAGTATGGCGCAAAAGCCAAAGCCTTCAAAGAGGAATTCCATGTATTACTTTTCCTTTGATGGATGAATAGCGTTAAAGATAAGGGGTTCTTTGATAATTTTTGTAATTCCTGGATAGGAGTGTATGAAGTCATATTTTCCTTAACATTTTGCCTAAAAGCAGCTTGAGTCAATGCGAGGAATTCGCGCAACAAGTATGCTCAGTAAATCTCTTCGGACGGAGACACCCTTTAAGCATACTCGTTGCGCGATCTCAGGAGGCGCTTTACTAAGACTTGTTCCGAATGTTACTCAAAACTTCGTGCAAGCTTAATTCCTGAACTGTGACTTCAATGTCCTACTTTGAAAAGTCAAAAGTCCTTATTAATTTGCCTTTTAGATTTAGCAGTGTGCAAAGTCTCAAAACAAAAACATTCATCTGTGCTTTATCTCTCCTGTCAACTCATCATTATTTCACTGGTCATTGGCTTGTCAGGAGCGATGCTGTTTACGTTGCGCTGGGTGTTTCAGCGAATTCGATTGAAAGCAGCAGATGACTATATTCGCTACGTCCAACTGGCACTCATTTTTTGGTTATTTGCACTAGCTACGCTCTCCATCGAAGATTTTTTTACCTATTTCGACCAAAGCATTTTCAATCTATGTTTTGCCTCCATTCCGCCCTTGGCACTCATTATCTATCTGTTGTTCAATCGAACTTTTGGACGACTTCTAAAACTCGTCCCTCCCGCTTGGCTGATTTTGATTCAAGTTTTCCGACTCCTTTTGGAACTAACCCTTTGGCTGGGTTACAAAGGTAATTTTGTTCCCTTTCAGTTAACTTTTGAGTGGCTCAATCAAGATATCATTGTTGGGTTGACTGCGGTGTTTGCCGCTACGCTCTTTTTTGGTCGACAGCGTTTTTTAAGGCGAGAAGCCATCATCTGGAATTTCTTTGGCGTCCTCCTACTGTTCAATCTCGCCTCCCTCCTACTCTTCTCATTTCCTAGTGCTTGGCAAGTATTCAAGACGATGCCAGATAGTAGTTTCGTGACGAGTGTTCCCTTTATTTGGATACCTGGTTTCTTGCTGCCTTTTGCCCTCGCCATGCACCTATTTTCCCTTCGTCAAATGTTTTTATTGAAGCCTAAAACGAGAAAGCGTTTTATGGACGGATTGAGTAATTAATGCGAATAACGGCTTAAAATACTTCATTTTGTTGCAGTATCAGCTTTGCTAAACTTTTGAAATTGAGTAAAGTTTTTGAGATCGCGCAACAAGTATGCTCAATTTGTGGATATTGACCTGAATTATATCGGAGTCAAATGTCAAGACAAATTAGATTTATACAGCCGTTGTTCGCATAATCAGAGATCATACAATTGATAAAAAGCCAAAATTGTACTTGCGCCGTCCACAAATATGCTTTAACTTTGTAAAAGAAAGTACTTTTAAAACATGAAATCATTTGTATAGCTATGCCTAAGTACATCAAATTATTTGAAATGCTTATCTGACGTAAAAGTACGTTGACACTTCGTTGTTCAAATTGCTAATTTTATTTAGAG
>JBCDKV010000789.1:0-2503 GCA_038746215.1 Bacteroidota bacterium
AAGTCCTCCTGCGCTGCTCCTATTGGTCTCACTTCCAAACGGAAAGGACGAGAAGGGAGTAATTCGTAATCGCTGATATTCCATCGATTGATATTTTCGTACATTTTTTCCCCATCAATGTAGACATCTAAGGCATCCAAATGAAGTGCTGCTTGAGCAAAAGCAGTGGCGACGCTCGTTGACAGCACATCTTTTGGTACTTGATTTTTTATGCGAGGAAAAGTGAGTGTTCCCTCTTCGTCCCCGTTCAAGAAAATAATATAGTCTGTGTCCGCATCAAACTTGAAGTTGAGGTAGTTTTGGATGTCAAACCTAGAACTGCTATTCGCACTTGCTAAACCAATGCTAAAATATTCACCTTTGGGTAAATCCAAAAAACGACTCGCGTGGTGCGCTTCAAAATTGGGTATAAACAGTTCATCGTTTAAGTAAAGATCAAAGGCTTGCTGCGGAGCGTTTTGGATGAATTGCACTTGCACTTTTCGATAATTGCTGGGTAGTGGAATCTCTTCCAAAGGAAACGAAATCCCATTGCTGAGCATGACGTAAGTTTTCAGTCTCGGCGCACGTCCATCGGCATAACCAGAAGTGAAGATAACAGCTGATTTCTGCTGCCAAAAATCGAGCTTAATCCAATTGGAGATCAGTCCTTCGTCCCGTGTGGCATCCTCTACCACAATCGCAAAGGGCGAAGCGGGAATGCTAGTATAGGGCGTGTACGTGCCAAACTTTAGATGCTCCCAAACTGCTTGTTCTGCAATGCTAAGCGTCACGCTATCGACCCCCAAGGCGGCGTGGACAAAGCTCATGCCAATGTGTTGGTCAGCGTCCGAATTAAAGCGATGCTGTGATTTGATAAGTATTTGTAAGTCCTCCAAATCGCCCGCCAACATCAGGACATAGTTGGTATCATCTGTCAGCGTGATGGAGCGGCTATGCACAGCTTCCGTGGTATCAGCAGTGGTGACTTTGAGTTGCCAAGTTCCAGCGGGCAGCTCGAAAAATGCGGTACCTTGCCTAAACTGCATCTGCGAAAACTGAAGCTGATCGTTGAGGTAAATATCTAGCTTCTGATTGGGTACATTGTTGATGAATTGTACCATTGTCCCAAATAGGGGGACATGTATCATCACGAGTAGGATGGCAATGAATAAGCGTTGTGTCATTTGCGTAGTCTTAGAAAGATAAAATTGAGCAGAAATAAACAAATAAACGCTTAAACCAATAAACCTGAATCCACAAATTTATCAAGACATAGACTTGAATTGAGTGAACGGTCGTTTCTTAATGGTAAACGGTCAATACTACTGAATAGTAATTTGCAAAAAGATCGCAAAAGTGACAAGATTATCTAGGCCAAATAAGCGGACAGATTCAAGATTTTGCTTAATATAATTTAATGTTTTTAAAGGTATGAAAAGAAAAACATGCGCTTAATATAGATTAAGAAAATGGGAAGGGCTACTCAGATTTGCTAAATTTCAAAAATTTAGTAAATCTTCGTTTTAAATAGCAAATTGTAGTAATTCCTATCTGTGGATGCTTTGCGAAAGTTGCGGGTAGTTTTGCGTGCTGTTACTTTTGTAAAGCTAAGTTTACAAAGCCTTCTAGCCCTTAAAGGCAGATACTCAGGCTTCGCAAACTGTCTATGAGTTTTCCCACGGTAAATTGCCGATTAGATTTGGGATAAATAACCCATCAAGCATCAAGCAACGCCTCATCAAATTCATAGCCTTTGTAACTCACCCCAAAAAGAATACTATACATACAAGGAATGAAGACCAGCGTGATAACCGTTCCGAACAGCAGCCCGACCATCAAACAAACTGCCATGCCTTCCCACAATTCACCACCACTTAAATAGAGCGGAATCATCCCGAATACGGTCGTGAAAGTCGCCAGTAAGATGGGTCGAAATCGTTGGATGCAAGCCGTGACCACCGCATCGGGTTTCTCTCGAATGCGTTCTTCGATTTCTATACGATCTACGAGTACAATCGCATTATTAATGATAATGCCAGCGAGGGAAATCAATCCCAAAAAAGGCATAAAACCAAATGCTTCTCCAAACGATAGCAAGCCAATGACTACTCCAATAATTGCCAAAGGAATGGTGAGCAAGACAATCGCCATTTTCTTGACGCTGTTAAATTGAATAATCAATAGCAGCACAATGATGAAACCAGAGATCGGCAAATAGCCAATGACCGAACCCATGCTATCCGCCGTCCGCTCTGCATCTCCACCGAAGGCATAACTATAGCCAGGCAACCAATTTTGGCTGTCTTCTGCTATCCAAACATTCATCTGTTCAGTGATCGCGGAAGCATTCGCTCCTTCTCGCAATTCGCAACTTACATTAACCGTCCGCTCCAAATCCGAGCGTTGAATTTTAGCGTACTGCCAATCGGGAATAATGGAAGCCACCTGCAACAAAGGAACACTTCTACCCGAATTTTGCGCAAAAACATTCATGGTTTCTAAGGAAGCCAAAGTTTGCTGT
>JBCDKV010000790.1:0-2502 GCA_038746215.1 Bacteroidota bacterium
AGAAAAATAACTGAGAATCGGTGTTTCCGTCCATAAAAAATCTTTAGGCATACTTGTTGCGCGATCTCAAATACTTTACTAAGTTTCAAAAGTTTGGTAAAGCTGTACTGCCGCAAGATGAAGCATTTTACCCGTTATTCGCATACTTGACAAATCAACAACTTCAACATACGCTAAGGCTATTCTAGCTGATCTATAAAAGCAACGATTTTTTCCAGATAACTATCTCCTGCTACCCTTGATAAGCCCGCATGTTTGCCGCCTTCCACGATGATTAATTCTTTTTCCTCGCTTGCCAAATTGTTGAACAATGTTTTACCATAGGTAACGTTGATTCGACGATCTTGATCGCCATGTGCGATGAGTACTGGCTGTTCAACATTCTTTACCGATTCGATGGGTCGAATATTTTCTGCATTAAAATTCCCTATTTTACTCGCCCTGAGAATCGCGTAATCAGCGAGCAAAGGAACTCTGATGCCAAATAATCGCTCTTTGTAATCCAAAACAATCGTCCTAAAATCCGTGAAAGTACTTTCTGTAATGCCAAAAGCTATGCGCTCGTCTAGTTCCAATGCTTGGATGGCAATTGCTCCCCCCAAGGAGTTTCCCCATATCCCAATTTGTGCATCAGGAGTTTTCGTTAATAGGTAATCCACGACTGCTTTGATGTCATATTTTTCGTAGTAACCATAGGTACAGTAATGACCTCCGCTACTACCGTGCGCCCTATTGTCGAACGCGATGACACCGTAGCCTATTGTCCCTAAAATTCTGCTCAAACCGAGCATACTTCTACCACAGCCACCAATGCCGTGTACTAAAATAATCGTTCCTTTTTTGCTGGGTGCTGTACTTTCATAGCCCTGCAAAATGATTCCATTTGCGCCTTCTATTGCTACTGGCTCGTACCTGCGCGCTTCATCTTCTAGCCTACACATTCTTTTGGTAGGCTGTAGAATCATCTGTGGTGCAAAGAAGTGGAAGCCTAGCAGAGCGATCAAACTTAGAAATAAACCAACAACTAGTAATCTTCCAAACCATTTTTTCATAAAAAACTTTCATTTGTTTGGTGCAAAACCTATTTTTAGCTTTGTCCAAAGGAAAGAAGCAAAAAACTTAACAAACATAAAAATAGCATGACACACCAACTTCTGACAATAAAGATAACACTTCTCTTATTTTGCCTATATCTAGTAAATGTACTAAATGCACAGCAAAACTACGTAGAAAAAATTCCAGCTACCGAAGTAGCCTTTGAAATGGTCTTCATTGATGGCGGTACATTTGAAATGGGACTAGCCGAAGATCATGAGTGGTACGAAGCCCAAGAGGGAATCCCCGTCAGCGTTGAAGTTGCGCCTTTTTGGATGGGTAAATACGAAGTAACTTTCGATGAATTTACGCATTTTCAATACAAAGCACAAGACAGCAACGCTTCCAATGCCAAGTCAGTCGCTTACGATGCCGATGCCGTCACACGCCCTACGCCGCCCTACGAAGACATGGCATTTGGCATGGGAACAGTAGGCGGATACCCCGCAGTGAGTATGACCCAACAGGCGGCTTTGCGCTATTGTCGGTGGCTGTATTTCAAAACGGGACATTTCTATCGACTGCCAACGGAAGCAGAATGGGAATACGCCTGTAGAGCAGGAGCGACAAGTGTAGAAACCGAAACCGACGACTTAGAAGAAGTGGCTTGGTATTACGAAAATGCTTACGAAAAATTTCATAAGGTTGGGGAAAAAGAAGCCAACGATTGGGGACTCCACGATATGTTGGGCAACGTAGCGGAATGGACGCTCGATCAATACCGAGAAGACTATCATGAGCAATTGGCAGACAATGGCAGCGATCCGTGGATGAAACCAACGTTGAAGTATTCGCACACAACTCGTGGTGGCTCTTACGATGATGAAGCCGAAGATTGTCATTGTGCCGCTCGCTTGAAATCGCGTCCGCGTTGGCAGCAGCGGGATCCTCAAATCCCAAAAAGTATTTGGTGGAATACAGATGCACCTTTTGTTGGCTTTCGCTTGGTTCGCCCAGTGAAGACTATGGATCACGAAGAAATTTTGGCGTTTTTTGAGTTGGCGATTAAGGACTGATTCCTTTCAAGAGCGATTTTCTGAACAGCGGATTTGCCTATCAAGGCAATTTTTGGAGCATGTTTAAGCTGTTGATGTTGTTGACTCATGCGAATAACGGATAAAATACTCCATTTTATGGTAGTAACAGTTTTACTAAAATTCTGGAACTTAGTAGAGCGTTTGAGATCGCGCAACAAGTATGCCCAAAGGTTTTTTATGGACGGAAACACAAATTCCAACTTATTTTTCTCTAAAAATAAGTTGGAATTTGTTTTTCCGTCCATAAAAAATCTTTTGGCATACTTGTTGCGCGATCTCAAACGCTCTACTAAGTTCCAGAATTTTAGTAAAACTGTTACTACCATAAAATGGAGTATTTTATCCGTTATTCGCATGAGTCAACAACATC
>JBCDKV010000791.1:0-2492 GCA_038746215.1 Bacteroidota bacterium
GATTAGGATGCAATCGGGTGCTAGCTCGTGTAAAGCTTTGCGCAGCCGCTTAGCAGAGCCTTGCCCGTGGTGTCGAATACCAAAGATTTGGGTGTTGGAAGACATAGGATGGAAATGAAAATCAGCAATGAAAATGAAAATCAGTAATGAAAATGAAAAAACTCAATGAAAATCCCCGATGAAAACCAGCAATGAAAATGAAAAAGGGCGAACGCTTGAAATGATGTACTGCTGCAAACAATTCCACAATTCCACGCTTCAACAATTCCACACTCACACACCTCATTCCAGACGCACCAATTCCTTCAATTCGCTATTCGATAGCTCTCCAATCCATTTTTCGCCCGTCGAAACGGTCAGGTTGGCGAGTTCTTTCTTTTTTTGTAAGAGCTTATTGATTTTTTCTTCAAAAGTGGCTTGGGTGATGAAACGATGCACCAAAACGTTGCGGGTTTGTCCGATGCGATAGGCGCGATCCGTCGCTTGTGCTTCTACGGCTGGATTCCACCACAAATCGTAGTGAATGACATTACTAGCTTCTGTCAAATTCAAGCCTGTTCCACCTGCTTTTAAGGATAGAATCATGCAACGGGTAGCTCGATTATTTTGAAAATCTTCCACCATTTCGTCGCGTCCTTTTCTGCTGACCCCACCGTGCAAGAAAGGGACTTCGTAGCCAAATCGCTCCTCCAAGGTCTTCACCAAGATATTGCCCATCTGCTGGTATTGCGTGAAAATGAGCAACTTTTCGCCATTGTCCATGATTTGCTGTACGAGTTGCAATAGGATGCCCATTTTGCCCGACAATTCTGGATCATCTTCGCCCTTTTTCAGGAACTGTTTGGGATGGTTACAAATTTGTTTCAAGGCGGTGATCAGCTTTAGCACCAAACCTCTACGGGTGATGCCCTCCGACTCTTCGATGGTCTTCATGGTAGTATCTACGACGTTTTGGTAGAGAGCGGCTTGCTCTTTGGTTAATTCGCAATATTGATCCTTTTCAATTTTGTCGGGTAAGTCTTTGATAATGGATTTATCCGATTTGAGGCGGCGTAGAATAAAAGGCTCGGTCACTTTTCGGAATTGATCGAGCTGCGTTTGGTCGCGATCAATTTCTATGGGTTTGGCAAAACGATTTTTGAATTTGGTGAGCGTACCGAGATAACCTTTATTCGTAAAGTCAAAGATGCTCCAGTACTCACTCAAACGATTTTCAACGGGTGTCCCACTCATCGCAATTTTGACGGGCGCTTTGATTTTTTTCACGGCTTTGGTTTGCGCCGTTTTTGGATTTTTAATGTTTTGCGCTTCGTCTATCACTACCGCCAGCCACTTTTGTTTTTGTAATTTGCTAGTCTCTGTCCTCGCCACGCCATAGGTCGTAATGAGTACATCTGCTTCCGCCAATGGTTCTAATTTTCGGCTTGCTCCGTGATAAAGGTGGGTTTTTAGACTAGGCGCAAACTTCTGGATTTCCTTTTGCCAATTGGTGAGCAAAGTAGTAGGAACAATCGCTAAAGCTTTACTTTTACCCAGTTCTCCGTCCTCTTTCAGCTTTAATAAGGTGGTGATGACTTGCAGCGTTTTTCCCAATCCCATATCATCGGCGATCAAGCTACCAAAGCCTAGTCTCGTATTTTTGTACAACCATTCGTAGCCCACTTTTTGGTAAGGTCGCAAAGTAGCTTGCAGTCCTTTTGGCATCTCTGTTCCTTCGTTAGAAAGCAATCTTTTGATGAGCTTTTGGGTATTTTTATCCAAACTCACCTTTGCACCATTATAACTTTCCGTCAGTGCAATTTGTAACAATTCGTTCGGACTTGGATTGGGTGGATTTTCTAGTTTATCAATCAGAGAAGCGATCTCTTTTTCATCAAAAAATACGTATTGATCGTTCATTTTGACGATACCAGAAAGGGAACGTACCAAGCTCAGAAATTCGTGCTGACTCATAACTTGATCGCCGATAGCTACTTGCCATTTAAAGCGCAGCATATTTTCCAAGCTAATGATCGACGTCTTACTCACGATACCACTTTCGTCATCCGATTCTAAAGCCATCGACATTTTAGGACGCAACAGTTTCCGCAGGGCTTTCGGCATGAGTACTTTGATGCCAAACAAGCGAATGGTCGGTAAAATTTTGAAGAGAATATCCACAAATTCTTTGGAATCGAAAAGGAGTTTTTCTTTCCCTTTGGAAGCCACCAAATTAGAGATTTGAGGAAAATATTCCGCTAGCATCGCCATATCGCGTAGCACGTCCAGCCGAATGCCACTGTAGTCATTTTTATTTAAAAGATCATCCATGCTAATCAAATCCGCCAGCGGTTTGGATTTATCTTCTAGCGCGATGGAGACTTCAAAACCACCGTCCAGATCATCAATTTTCAGGACTGGTACGTGATTTTTTTCTACAATATAGAAGCGATTCAACCACAACTGCATAGCATTTGGATACTCGCGTTCCTCGAAGCTCGAAAATTTCTCGA
>JBCDKV010000792.1:0-2480 GCA_038746215.1 Bacteroidota bacterium
AATACACCTTAGATTTTTTCGTAGGAATGGTAGAGTTGGCTTCGATGACCACATCGTACACACCACCCATGGTTTCGATACCTAGTGAAAGCGGCGTCACATCCAGCAACAGTACATCTTGTACATCACCACTCAAGACTCCACCCTGTATCGCTGCTCCAACGGCTACTACCTCATCTGGATTCACCCCACGGTTAGGTTTTTTACCAAAGAACTTCTCAACGGCTGCTTGGATGGCAGGAATACGTGTAGAACCACCTACCAAAATCACTTCGTTGATCTCACTTTTGCTCAAACCTGCGTCTTTCAAAGCTTCAGCACAAGGCTTCAAGGTGCGCTGTACCAAATCGTCAGCTAGTTGCTCAAACTTCGCTCTACTAATTTTCAAGACCAAGTGCTTCGGCACACCATCTACTGCGGTGATGTATGGCAAGTTCACCTCCGTCTCGACAGAAGACGATAGCTCAATTTTTGCTTTCTCCGCAGCATCTTTCAAACGCTGCAACGCCATTGGGTCTTTGCGCAAATCAATTCCTTCTTGTTGTTTAAAAGAATCTGCCAAGTGGTTGATGAGTACTCGGTCGAAGTCGTCTCCTCCTAAGTGTGTGTCCCCATTGGTAGATTTCACTTCAAATACGCCATCACCCAAATCTAGGATGGAAATATCAAACGTACCACCACCCAAGTCATAGACTGCGATGGTCATATCTTTATTGCGCTTGTCCATACCGTAAGCCAAAGCCGCTGCCGTTGGCTCGTTGATAATACGACGAATCGTCAAACCTGCAATTTCTCCCGCTTCTTTGGTTGCCTGACGCTGAGAATCGTTGAAGTAAGCTGGTACAGTGACCACGGCTTCTTTCACTTCTTGCCCCAAGAAATCTTCTGCCACTTTTTTCATTTTCTGCAAAACCATCGCAGAAATTTCCTGAGCACTGTACAATCTGCCATCTATATCTACACGAACCGTGTCATTGTCTCCTTTTTTGACCGTATATGCTACATTATCTATCTCATTACCGACTTCTGAAAAGCGTTGTCCCATGAATCGCTTGATAGAAGCAACTGTTTTTTGTGGATTAGTGATCGCTTGGCGTTTAGCAGGATCTCCAATTTTACGCTCCCCATTGTCCAAAAATGCCACAATAGAAGGCGTTGTTCTGCGTCCTTCATCGTTGGCAATAACAACAGGCTCATTTCCCTCCATGACCGCTACACAAGAGTTGGTTGTCCCTAAATCTATTCCAATAATCTTACTCATTGCTGTTATTGATTTATTTTTCTGTTTATTACTTAATGTTGTAGTTTTCTGAAGATAGTTTTTCGGAAAAAATTACAACATTACTATTGCAAGCCTCATGCCAAGCATTGCGACTGCCTTTTTGTACTAAGAACAACTATTATGGACGCAAAAATGACATTTAATACACAAAGGAAATGACAAAATGGCGGAAGGGGAAGCGTTCTTACACAAAAAAACGTTACATTTGATATAAAATATGTGGATATGTTCAAACGCTTACTTGCACTTCTAATTTTTCTTTGCCCAATCCTACTCTCTGCTCAATTCAGCAAAACTTCTTCCTCCGATAAAGTGAGGACATTGGATAAGGTCAAACTATATCGAGCAGATACTTTTTTTCCTGAATCTTATTTAAAGCAAGTCGATAAAGACAGTATGGTGTTGCTAACTGATGTGTCTTCTTGGATAGAACCACCACTCTATGCTAAGACGACGCTGAACATGAAGGACTACGACTATATGATTGTATCTTCTTACAAAGATCGCTTGAAGAACTCTCTGATTTGGGGTGCGATCATTGGTTCTGCTGCTTACTATTTATCTAAAGAGCTTAGCCAAACCGCCGCGACCGACTACAGCACAATACAAAGAATAACAGGTCAACCCGGACATAGCGGAGTCGTGCCAGGTATCATTGGCGGTGTCACTGGTTTTGGAGTCGGCATCATTATCGGGCAGTATATTTCTAAGAAAAAGGTGAAGCTGTAGGCTTGTTTTCGCGTAGTTCTTTGCCTTATGTTTCTGAAAAGGATGGGCATAGCTAAATACTCTGCTGAGAAGGTGTAGTGAGGAAATTTTTAGACATGTAGTATACTCCGTTCGGGATAAGAAAGTGCATCTTGCTCCCTTCACATTTCTAAATACGAGCTATTGAGCGTACTTTCAAATTTAGCGGTAAATGATGTGAACAAAACCTATCTTTTTTCAAAAATGAAAGCACTTTTTACCCCGTTTGCAGTGTGCATTAAAAAAGCGTTACCTTCGGAGGAAAGTAACGCTTTTTATATTGACTTCAACAATCATTGCTACACGAAAAGTACAGCAACTACTTATTGAATTTTTTCTCTAACTGATACGATTATTTACATATCATAATCGTCATCATCCATTTGCAAAGCAGCGCGACGTGCTTCGTATTCGTTTTGTGACTCTTGGCTCGTAACGAATAGGTTGTTAT
>JBCDKV010000793.1:0-2478 GCA_038746215.1 Bacteroidota bacterium
ATGGAATAAAATCCACCGTATTTGCCATCCGAATTGCGAGGCTGCCAATTTTCCCATTTAGGGTAGCTGACCAATTCATTTTGGAAATAATTACACGGACTGATGCCTTGCTGAATCGCTTCGGCGTAGACAATGGGTTTAAAGGTAGAGCCTACTTGTCGTGTAGATTTGACGTGATCGTATTGGAAGTAAGCGTAATCCAAGCCGCCAACCCAGGCCCGAATTTTACCCGACTGTGGTTCTGCCGCAAGGAAACCAGCGTGTAGCAAAGAGATGTAATATTTGATAGAATCTAAAGGGGTCATCTCCTTTACGATTTCTCCTTCGGTGGGATCAAAAATTCGGATTTGAGTAGGTGTTTCAAAAGCGAGATTAATGTCTTCTTCGGAAGCACCTGCGTTTTTCATGCGCTTGTAGCGAGCAGCATTTTTGACGGCTTTATCCAGTATGGCATCGCTACGCCAAGGTTTGCGTCCTTTCCAGTGTTTGTTGAAGGTTTTCTGTAGTCCCGTCATCTGTTTATTGACCGCATATTCTGCATAGCTTTGCATTTTTGGATCAACAGTCGTGTATATCTTTAAGCCATCGGTATACAGTCCGTAAGCTTCTCCATTGGCTTTGCGAATATTGGCGAGTATACCTTCGAGTTCGCCTTTGAGGTGTTCTTGAAAATAGGGAGCTTTGCTGCGCTTTTGAGCTTTGTTGTATTTGATTTCTAGTGGCAATTGCACCAACGAATCCACTGCCTCTTTTGTCAAATAGTTGTAGCGTTCCATTTGGCGCAGCACGGTGTTTCTGCGTACATTAGCTTGCTCTGGATTGCGATAAGGATCGTAGATAGAAGTCCCTTTCAGCATACCGATTAGAACAGCAGCTTCTTCCACTTTGAGTTGCTCAGGCGTGGTACTGAAAAATTGGTTGGAGGCTACTTTAATGCCGTAAATATTTCGACTGAAAGGCACGGTATTGAGGTAAAGATTGAGCAAGCCTTGTTTGGAATAAATCTTTTCTAACCGCCGCGCAATCATCATTTCTTTGAGCTTATTGATCGGCATGGAAAAAATACCATAAGGCTGGCGTGGATATAGATTTTTCGCTAATTGCTGACTGATCGTACTGCCGCCACCCGATTCTTCTTGCCCTAGAATAATGGACTTCCAAATGACCCTTGCAGCCGCCCGTAAATCTACTCCACTATGTTCCATGAAACGGACGTCTTCCGTAGCAATGAGCGCATTGACTACGTAGGGCGAAATTTCTTCAATATCAATATCGCTCCTATTTTCGACGAAATATTTACCCATCAATGTTCCATCCTCAAAATAGACTTCCGACGCATTGAAGTTATAGACATTCAGCAAATCATCTTGGGTGGGAATTCTGCCAAATGCGCCAAAATAGGTAAGTAAAAAGAAAGATAAAATACTAAAAACACCTAGTCCGAATAGTCCGATGACAGCAAAAAGTGCTAGTCGCTTTTTATCTTGCAGCAAAGGTATTTCACGGGAAGATTCGCCGCCAGTCTGAGTCCGTGCAGGAATTTTCACCCATTTCTTTATGGTATTGAAATGGTAGTTTAATTCTTTATGTAATAGTTGTAATAACCTCATAAATGATGACGGTTGGCTAATCGCTTGTTGGGATTTTTCTTATCTGATTATCAGTTTATAAAAATTTCCAAAAAGCCCTAAAGCACTTCGTAAATCAGACTCAATGCGCCATTTTCGTAGGTCTTCTCTTGTTTTAGCCTCAATTTGGTTCGATTCACGCCCGATGCCAATAGCGAAATGCCATCTCCTAAAATAATCGGCATGATAAAAATATGTATTTCGTCCAACAAGTTTTGATCAATCAGTAATTTATTGATTTCGCCACCACCAACTAGCCAGATATCTTGTCCAGCTTGCTGTTTCAGTGTTCGTACAAAATCGGGAATATCGTTGGAAACAAATTCGACCTGCTCCGATTTGGGGCGATCTGTTTGTCGAGTAAAAACGTAATTTTTCTTATCTGGATACGGAAAGGGCACCTCAAATCCTTCAATTTTGGCATAGGTATTGTAGCCCATCAAAGTGGTGTCAATGGAAGCATAGAAATCAGCATAGCCGTAGTCCTCTCCTTCTGGATGTGACAATTCGTCTAGCCACGCTACGCCTCCATCCGAGTCGGCGATCTTCCCATCTAGGCTTATGGCGATGTACAATTTAATCTTCCTAGTCATTGCCCATCTGATTCTCGTCTTCTAAGCGATCAAACAACTCGCGTAAACGATACATTTCATCCAGAGTATCATCTTCGTAGAATTGCAATTCTGGCACACGACGCATATGTCTGCGCACCCTTGTGGCAAGTGATTGCCTCAACTGATGGTACTGTTCTTCTAGTTGCAGAATAACAGATTGCTTGTCTTCCGTGTTGTAGACGCTTAGGTAAATCTTTGCGATTCCCATATCAGGAGACATCTTCACCGAAGTCACA
>JBCDKV010000794.1:0-2467 GCA_038746215.1 Bacteroidota bacterium
CTGGCGGCTGTGAATGGTGTGGCGGCTGGTGCTGGGGCAAGTATCGCTCTAGCTTGCGACATCATTGTAGCGGCAGAAACCGCTAGCTTTATTCAAGCATTCAGCAAAATTGGTTTGATTCCCGACGGCGGTAGTACCTACACCTTACCTCGAATCGTTGGTTTTCAAAAAGCACTGGCTCTCGCTATGCTGGGGGATAAAGTAAGTGCTGCCGAGGCGGAAAAAATGGGTATGATCTACAAATTTTTTCCAAAGAAGCAGTTTGACAATGAGGTACAAACTTTAGCAAAACGACTCGAGCAGATGCCCACCAAGGGACTCTCCTACATAAAAAAAGCTTTCCACCAAAGTCTAAACAATACTTTGGCAGCACAACTGGAAGTCGAGACTACCTACCAACTCTTAGCAAGCAAAACAGCAGATTACAAAGAAGGGGTACAGGCATTTTTGGAGAAGCGGAAGGCGGTGTTTATGGGGCGATGAAACAAGTATTTACTTTGTACCACGTTCCAACAACAATTGCATCAAGTGATCCTTATGTTTTCTCGAAATAGGAACATGCGTATCATCTTTCAATATAATACGGTGTTCCTCTTTTGTTTTAATACTCTTGATGTAAGTTAAATTAATGACATAGGATTGATGTGGGCTAAAAAATTGTTCTTGGTCGAGTATCAGTTTGTAATGTCCTAGATTTTTAGAAGCGACTACTGCTTCTCCTGATTGAAGATGAAAAGTGGTATAATTGCCGCTGCCTTTCAAGAATACGATTTCTGTTGCCTCTAGAATTCTGATGTTTTCAGCGGAAGAAACAATGATAGATTTTTGCTCTTTTTCCTTACCCAATTGCGTGAAATACTCAATTTGTTGTTCCAGTTGTTGGCGACGCAGATGTTCTTCTATTCGATGAATAGCTGCTATTAAGTCTGTCGGTTCGATGGGTTTCAGTAAATAGTGGATGGCATTCAATTGAAAAGCTTTTGCTGCATATTCTTCGTGGGCGGTTGTGAAGATCAACTGAAAATCAATACTCGGCAAAGCTTCTAACAAATCAAAACCACTGTTTGCACCGATAGCAATATCCAAAAAGACCAGATTTGGCAACAACTGTTCAATCTGTCTCTTCCCCTCCTTGATACTTGACGCATCTGCGATGATTTTTACCTTTGGGCAGTACAGTTTGAGTAAATGATTCAAGGCAGATCGGGCGGCTTTTTCGTCGTCTATTACAATGGCTTTTATCATGTTCATTTTTTTGAGAGAATTGAGAGAATTTGAGAGGCTGAAAGGCTGAGAGGATTTTCTCTTTACTGTTTCATCCTTATTCTAATTCTTACGGTTGTTCCTGATTGATTTGCTTGTCCATTTTCAATCGTTACAATTTCATCTTCACTTGTATTCAGCAATTCCAACCGCTTTTGAGTCACTGACATGCCCACCGATTTATAGGCTTTAGCAGTAGCGAAATTTCCATCTTGATAACCTGTTCCATTATCCTTTACAATCACTAAAAGTTCTTCCTCACTGATTTTTTCAAACTGAATCTCAATCTTTCCTTTCTCAGGAAGCTTAGAAAGTCCATGCAGCACTGCATTTTCGACATAAGGCTGAATCAGCATCGGTGGAAAATAAAAATTGTGCGGATTGATCTGCTCATCTACTTGGATGTCATACTCAAATCCCTGTTCAAAACGCTCTTGTTCCAAGGCTAAATAATTGATAGAGAGCCAAACAAGGGAGTTGAGATAAAAATGAAAAAAAAGAGGACTTTTTTAGATATTTGATGATAGAAAAAATCCTCCATGAAAATATCGATAGCTGTAAATTTAGAAATAGAAGTTAAGAATTGCAATTTATTGCACTTGAGCAAGGTGTTTCTGTCAAGTTTGGGTAGTGTATTTAGTCAAATAGTGAGTGAAGCAGTGCGTCACTATGGGCAAGAATATAAATTGAGCGGAGAATTGGGTGCACAGTTGGGACATGAGGGGAAAATTAGTTGGAAACAACTCAATGGAAAATCAACGACCAAGTTGCATACGCTGTTTGGAAAAATAGAAGTACCGCAATTACAGGTGTATCTACATCAATCAGATGGGAGTAAGCAGGTCAAAAATGTAACTCGGCTATTGATAGGAGTAAGTCCATATCAGCGTCTGCCTGACTATGTCAAAAGAATGATGGGCGTGTTGAGTAGTCTATGCAGCTATCGGGCGGCACAAAGTTGTATGACACTTTTAGGCTGGATGAAATTTGGCTATGGTAGCTTTAGACGAGCCACTGCGTGGGTAGCCGATAGGTTAAGTTTAGGAGTTTGTGAAAAGGGGATAACTGAATTTGTTGCTGATGGTACAGGGATTGGTACACTAAAAACGGGTAAACGGGGCAGTGAATTGAAAGTATTAGCCCAGTATTGTAAGGATGGTTCATTACATTTGGTTAATATCGGAATCGGTAAGTACATGAGCAA
>JBCDKV010000795.1:0-2463 GCA_038746215.1 Bacteroidota bacterium
CTAAACTTTTAAGACTTAGTAAGGTGTTTGAGATCGCGCAACAAGTATGCACAAAGGTTTTTTATGGACGGAAACACAAGTTTTCAGTCATGTTTCTCAGGAAAAATGACTGAAAACTTGTGTTTCCGTCCGAAGAGACTTACCGAGCATACTTGTTGCTCAATTATCTTTCATTGACTCAGGCTGTTCCCAAGTAAGATGTTAAGTAACGGACAAATAATAACTTCCCGATTTATGACGGCATCTTTTGCCGTGCTACTGCGTTAAAAAGCCTCGCCGGCCAAAAGGATGCCTACGTTTAACTCAGAAAAGAGAACCCTAAATCCCTTTTACTGAGTAGTAGCAGAACAAAATCTGCTCGGTCAAAATGAGAAATTTATTTTTCGTCCGTTACTAAGACTTCATACACTACTAAATGAATAATGCTACACCCGAATCTTCTTGGTCACCTTTCGCAGTTCCAATAACTGTTGTGTCCAAATTTGGTGCTCTATCAAACATTGCTGCGCTTCTAGATTATATTTTTGTCGCAAGACGGCGTCTACCAAAGCCGCACGGAAGAAAAGTCGCCGCTGATTGTAGTCCCCACAAATACGGGAGAGGACTTTGAGCAAAGGGGCAAGCTCCAAGGGCGAAGTAAAATCTGTTACGCCTGCTCCCGTCTGAAACGCTTCCAAATAATGATTGATCGTATTGGTGAGGGCTTCGCGTTCACTTTCTTCCGCTGCTCTTCGTAAATGCTCTTTCAGTATCTGATAATCTTCTACGCTCAATGTATCTTCCATCTTCTTTTGATCTACAAGCCCAACTTTGCGGCGATCGCCTCTGGGATAGCATCCTTGTGCAACATCACTGCCACCGTTTTCAAACGAAAATAAGCAGTAGACATGTACAAAAAGCCTTTGTAGGGACTTATTTTACCCCACGAATTTTTGGTGATGTAATAAGTCGTCCCGTATTGATCTTTCGCAATGCCCGTAAAGTGCATCAAATGATCGTCTTGGGTGGAATAATCCTCGAAGGTTTGCTGTCGTAAGGCTTGATTGACCGATAGTTCTTTGCCAGGTTGTAAAAATATATTGCTGGAGCTTTCATCGGCGGGCAAGACCGCAATCCCCTGCCGAGCGTTAAAGCCTGTCTCACTAACATCGCCATTCCAAGCTACTGTATAACCCTTTTCCAGGGCAGCTTCCACGCTTTTGTGTAGCTCGTCAATCGGTAAATTATAGTAGCTACCGTTGGCATAATTGTCTGGAATTTCTAGGATGAATTGCTCGTAAAAAGGGTGATGGGTGTATGAACTCAGCGTGACATAATCTTCCAATTGAATTCCCAGTCGTTTTTGGAAAGCCTGCGCATTATAGCTACCTTCCTCGAAAGCAAAAAAAGTGGGTGGTGTCCCAAGATGCTTATCCAATATATTTTCTACGCTTGCCCTCCACGTTTTTCGAGTCGCTTGATCTTTGATCGCCTGATCTAAAAAAGTTTTCAGTTCCTTGACTAAAGCACTGTGGTTGTGTTTATTTTTTCCTCGCTTGCCCGAAAATACGCTTTCTGGCATCATGCCTACTTCGCTGGCCGTCCTGATGACATCATGCGAAAGACTACCTTGCCCAAAACTCGCTTTTCCTTGACGCAGCAAATAATTCTGTGCTTTATCCAAATAAACCGCTCTGACGATGTACATTTCAGATAAGTCTACGGCAGCTTTTCCTTGGCGCATTAGTTCTGACTCTAGAAAAGATAAAGTAGAGAAACTCCAACACGTTCCAGTATTGTCTTGACTTTTGACCGAGGTGCAAGCCATTTCTTTTTCGTGGGTAAACTGATATTGCCCAAAACACAGCATCGGTAATAGCAACAAAAAAGCTAAAGTGTATTTCAATTCCATAAGAAGAATATTTAATTTTGGCTTTTCGCAAAAGTATAATTTTATCTTAAAATCGTAGCAGATAGAATCGAGTAGCATGACTTTTTTATCTTTTTACATCTAAAGAAATACATGTTTATCTGAATTGCAGTAGTAATGCGAATAACGAGTAAAATGCTCCATTTCATGGTGGTACAGCTTTACTAACCTTTTGAAACTTAGTAAAGTGCCTGAGATCGCGCAACAAGTATACTAAAAGGTTTTTTATGGACGGAAACACAAATTACTGAGCATACTTGTTGCTCAATTTGCGGACATTGACCTGAACCATATCTGAGTCAAATGCCAGAAAAATGAGATTTGTACAGTCGTTATTCGCATTAGTAGCTAAAAAACAATATCAAGCAAGCAGATAAACTTGTTCTAATAACGCGCTAAAAATACTAGATTTTACACCTCAACAGCTCAAGTTTGCCCTACTTTACACTACTGGACGTTTTTAATTTTTAACACATAGTCACATAGAAACACATAGCTGTTATGACTTGATTTTTAGTAAATTATCTTAGTTTCCTTAGAGCTTGTTTGGAGCA
>JBCDKV010000796.1:0-2442 GCA_038746215.1 Bacteroidota bacterium
CCCTTTGGGTTTAATACTAATTATGTATCTAAAATTTTCTTTCTTTATGGCTCTAATATGAGGTCCATTTGCGCTTAAGGCATCCTCGATTATTACTATTTTTTCTTTGGAAATAGTTTACGAAGACGGGGCAGTAATCGCTTGGAAGCATTGCGCTCACAGTCATTCTTTTGCTGACCATCTTGCTGTACGATTGGTTTATGTATCACGGGCATCACCTCGCGCTTATCTGGATGTACTATGGCACCACTCAGTAGAGCATGACGATATTCCTTCACGCCATTACTTTTGGTAACGGTCAAGCAATTTTCACATCCTACACATTCTGAACTGTAGTGTTGTGTCCCATCTATACTACATAACATATAACCTCTGTAATATTCATAATCCTTCCACAAATTCGCTTTGCGCATCCGAGCCACTACCGATTTAAAAATTCGATTGATCGACTGCCAAGGTATCTTATCTAGTATATCGCGCATTCCACTATCTGAGGGAGCTTGATTAATATGATAAACATTCTTGAGGTTCTCTTTTCGCTCCGTGCGGTTATTGTCAAAATACAACAAGGACGGGTCTTTCATACTAAACACAGCAAAGCCACTCAGCAACGCATCCGTCTGACTTACACTCGAATTTGACGCTCTTTTGTCCTTTATCTTTGAAAATTTACCCCGCAAGAAGCGAAGCATTGGGTCGATTCTTAAACTTTTTAGACGCATCTGTCTTATTTTTATTACGCTAAGGTAGCTTTTTTTCTATCGTGGGAATTGCTGTTTTTCATGCAGTCAGGTTCGTAAAATGTTGGTTATCAGGCAGGAAAAATCCAAACAAGCTCTAAGTTACACTACTGGACAAAACACAAATTGAAACACTAAGGGCACTAAGAAAAGCAGCTAGTGTAACTATGTAAGCTACTTCTTTTTTGTTCTGTAATCTAAAATGTCCAGTAGTCTACTCTAAGTCCTACTAAGACTAAACAGGCACTTTTTTACCCCATAAGCAGTATAATACGACAACATTGATACTACGACCTCATTAGCTATCGTTTTTCCAAAGCAAAAAGCATTTTCGGGCCAAGCAGCATAATATGAAAATTGTTCTATCACTTCTATTCTTGCTTTGCCATTGTTTCAGCTTACTTACCGCACAAATCGTTCTTTCGGATTGCGCTATCCCGTACATTGACCCACAGGATGGCAACCAAGCGAGTGGGCAATCTAGAGATACGCTCCTGTACACGACTTTCTTTGCGACCGATAGTCTGTTGCGTTCCTATTTCGTTGATATCAATGCTTTTGGTGGACAGCAAGTAGATCGGGCGAGTGTTTTTGCGATTCTACCCGATAGCAGTCGGAAGGCTATTGGAAGCATCGCTTTTGGCAACTGTGTCGATTGTTTGGAAGGCTTTGCTTTCGTTTACAATGATTCGGTTTATGTCGAGAACGTACGCGAAGTAGCAGACATCAATCTGTGGCTCAATTCTTTTGATCTTCCTGATTTTTCTTTGACGGGCAATCTACAAACGCTTTCGGGAGCAGGGCGTCTGAGTGGTACTTTGCCACTTTGCGCGATTGGTGTAGAAGTGCAATACGACGTATTCAACAACACCGCCAATACAACTACTGAATTTGCGACCCAAATTGGTTGCTTGGAGATCGTTACCGATTGTCAACCTCAATTGACGGCTGATTTGGATTGCCAAAATAATGAATTGCGACTGAATGCCAATGTGAATAGTGCTTGTATTCCAAATGGTGCAAGGACTTTTTGGACAAATGCGGCGGGCGAAGAACTAGGCGAAGGGACAAATCTAAGCTTACCACTCCTTGGCAATTTAGGACAATTTTTTTGGGTCATAGCGGATGAGTGTTGTCGATACGAAACGGCGGTGCAAGTGGAAAATCCACCTTTCCTAAGCCAACAAGCAGACCAGTTGCTGTGTGCAGGCGAAACAGCCGTATTGGTAGGAACTGGCGGCAGCGGACACTTTTGGAAAAAACTGGATGGACTAATTTTTCAGGACTCTTTATTGATTTTCCAAAATACCAGTGCCGAAAACACAGGCACCTACGTCTTGCACGCCTTCAACGAAATAGGTTGTGAAAATACCGATACCCTCGAATTGATCGTCAATGTACCGCCCGCACCCATCGTTAACTTACCAGATATTTGCATCGGTGATACCTTAAATTTGCAACTGAACAACGACAGCCTTTTCACCCAAATCGAATGGCTTTCACCCGAACAGCAAATATTAAGCAGTACTACTTTCACGAGTATTCAGCAGGAAGATTTTGGTACTTATGCCGTGCAAGTAAAGGACAGCGCCAACTGTTTGGTGGAGCAGTTTTTTGAATTGAATGGTAGCCTGCCCCCCGAAGTTTCTATCGAATACATTGAAACCTGCGATAGTCTGACCGCTTTTGTTTTTCCAGATAC
>JBCDKV010000797.1:0-2438 GCA_038746215.1 Bacteroidota bacterium
GCGACGAAAGCCAAATCCAAAGCGGCTGAACCTAGTCGTCTGACCCCTCGTGTGTGCTGCTTCCAATATCGTATCAGTTTCAGCATTTTTTCTACATGCGCCATATCATGGAAGGGCATCCCCGTCGTGATTAAAGTATCTACTAAATCATCGGCTTGTCTAGCGGTGATGGGTGTATTATTTACAAAAGCACCGCCTCCTTTGGTTGCATAGAAGCATTCATTCAAGACAGGATGATAAACCAATCCGACAACGACAACCCCTCGGTGCTGTAAAGCTACACTGACCGAAAAATGCGGCAAACCGAACAAAAAATTGGTTGTACCATCCAAAGGATCAATGATCCAAGTGTATTCGCTTTCCTGATTTTCGACCGTATCTTCTTCGGTGATGAAAGTAGCAGTAGGAATCAGTGTCTGCAGTTCACGCACCAAAATAGCCTCTGCCTGTCGATCTACATAGCTCACCAGACTATTGACGTCTTTATCTTCAATATCTTCGCGGCTTACTTTTCGGAAGTGTTCCAATAAAAAGTGTCCTGCTTTTTTAACTATTGGGAGGCTAGATTGTAAGATAGTAGAGTAGTTTGTCATTTTGTGCGTGATTAAGAGCTTGTTTGGAGTTTAGTAATTGGTCTGCAAATGGCTATTTTTCTGCTACTCAGCGTTAGAAAATTGCTCATTTATCCAGATAAAATCACACTTTTCTGCCTTGATTAGCAAAAAAACAACTCATTTTCGACTCAAAGACCAAAATCCAAATAAGCTCTAATATTTGGCGAAAGTACAAAAGTAAAGCCAATCTCAATATTAGCCATAATGAAAGCTCCCAATAAATCGTTTTCTAATTGCTAGAACCCAGACAAATATTTATTCAAAAATGAAGAAGATGCCAGCTAATTATAAAGCAATCCTATCCCTATTTATTTGCCTGCTAGTCACGTATATGACCTATGCTCAAACACCCGTCCGCGTTCCAGTAGCGGAGGTGAAGCAAGAGGAGGTTTTCATTGATGCCCAGCGCGAAAAATTGTTGGGTAACTACGAAAAATCAGAAGCACTTTTCCGTTCGATTTTAGAAGATAATGCCAATGAAGCGCCTGTTTATTTCTCTTTTGCACAAGTCCTGTCACAATTGGAAAAAGATGACGAGGCGGTGAAGATGGCGGAAAAAGCCGTTGAATTAGACAAGGATAATTTGTGGTATAAAATTTACCTGACAGAAATCTACGAAAAAACGGGCAATGACCTGAAAGCAGCGGCTATCTACGAAGCTTTAGTCAAAGCTAATCCAAACGAGGAAGAATACTACAACAGTTGGGCGTTCTATCTGATTCGTGCACAAAAAATCGAGGACGCCATTGCGGTTTACAACGCCTATGAGAAAAGAATCGGTATAACAGAGTCTTTGGTTCGCAAAAAACATACGCTCTATCTGGGTATGGGCGATATGAAAAAAGCAGGTAAAGAACTCGAACAACTAGCGGCAGCCTTTCCAACCAATCTGGAATATCAGCATCTTTTGGCAGCCTTCTACGACAATTTTGGACAAAAAGACAAAGCGCAAGTCGTCTACAAAAAAATCCTCAAAGCCAATCCCGACGACGCGAGTGCTTTGATGGCTTTACAAGGCAATGCGGCTAGCAAAAGCGAAGATGCTTATGCCGATTTAAAACGTATTTTTGAAAAACCTAACATCAAAATAGATGCAAAAATCAAGGAGTTACTCCCTCTGATTCAGGATGCTGTTGCCACCAATGATCCTGCTCAATTGAATGCGACTTTGATGCTAGCAGAGACCCTCGTTAGGACGCATCCAGAAGAAGCCAAAGCCAATGCTGCCTATGGTGATTTATTGTACCACAGCAATAAATTGAATGAAGCCAGAACTGCTTACGAAAAAACCCTTACTCTAGACGAGTCGGTTTATTCGGTTTGGGAACAATTGATGTATATTCACCTGCGGCAAAATAATTACGAAGCGCTAGAAGCAGTGTCCGAAGAAGCGATAGATATTTTCCCGAATCAAGCGAGGGTTTATTTGATGAATGGTTTGGCACTCAATCAGTTGGAGGAATACGATGATGCTATCGACATTTTTCAAGAGGCTAGTTTTATGGTCGGAGCAGACCAACAGTTGAAGCTAGATTTGTTGACACAGATGGGGATGACTTATGAAAATATGCAGCAGACCGAAAATGCGGATAAAAGTTTCACTCAAGCACTAGAGATCGCGCCCAATTCGGTGGCTTTGCTCAATACTTACAGCTACGCCTTGGCAGAAAGAGGCGAACAACTTGCAAAAGCGGAAGCCATGATACAAAAAGCCACCAAAGCACAGCCCAATCAAGCGTATTTGGAGCATACGTACGCTTGGGTGTTGCACCAACAGCAAAAATTCAAAGCTGCCAAAAAGTGGATAGAAAGTGCCTTAGAAAA
>JBCDKV010000798.1:0-2427 GCA_038746215.1 Bacteroidota bacterium
AAATTTTTGTAGTACCTTTGTTTCAATACCAATTCCTCTTCGCTATATGGTGTATATTTCATTGCATTTTTTGCACAAATATAAGAATTGTCTTGGTGGAATTTATTTTTGATTCTTCACTTACATCCCTTTGCTTCGTGGAAAGAGAAAAAAATAGCTCATTTTCAACTCAAAGATCAAAATCCAAACAAGCTCTAAACAATGTCCATTTATGCTATCTCTATTTCTCCCTTTGTACAGGTTTCTAAAAAAGGCTATCATCTTTATTTCTTTGATAGTAGTCACTGCTTGCAGTACGACAAGTCGCTCTGT
Source organism: Bacteroidota bacterium (assembly GCA_038746215.1). GTDB lineage: Bacteria > Bacteroidota > Bacteroidia > Chitinophagales > Saprospiraceae > JAAUTG01. The sequence goes on from JBCDKV010000798.1 coordinate 313, forward strand.
GAGCGATACCAATCCAACCTACGTCATCCTAAAACTAGATGATCTTTGGTGCGAGCAAGATTTAGTGCATGAAGGTTGGGAACAAGTAGTCGATTTTCTCAATGAGCAAAAGGTAAAAGGCACTATCGGTATAGTGGGCAATTCACTGGAAGAAGATAATCCTGCTTATTTCGATTGGATAAAAAATCGAGAACAAGAAGGCTATGAAATCTGGCATCATGGCTTTTGTCATTGCAGGCAAAAAGTGGAAGGTATTGAAATCAGAGAATACAGAGGAACAAGCTATGAAGAGCAGCTAGAAAGCGTCCAAAAAACACAGCAGATGGCAGAGGAAAAGTTGGGCATTACGCTGCGGTCTTTCGGTGCGCCCTACAATTCAACCGACGAACATACTGCCAAGGTATTAGAAGAAATTCCCAATTTGAAAATTTGGATGTACAAAGAAACCAAGACGCCAACGAGCAAATTTTTGCTGAATCGAATCCCTGAAATCAATATAGAATATCCCGTTCATCAACCTGACTTTGAGCAATTCAAATCTGCTTATGAGATTTATAAAAAAGAGCCAATCATCGTCATACAAGGTCATCCAAGAAGTTGGGTGGAAGATCCAAGTAGGTTTGAAGCCTTCAAGCAAATCATTCACTTTCTGAAAAAGGAAAAGGTCACCTTCATCACACCATTTGAGTACTATGAAATGAAGAATAAAAGTACATCAAAAACTAAATAATTGCGCATGAAGCATCTATGCAAAAATTCGATTGCCCTGTTCCTATTACTCTTTCTGATCAACACGCTGATCGCTCAGCAGAGGGAACGCCCCAACATATTAATGATCGCCGTAGATGATCTCCGCCCTGAATTGGGTTGCTACGGCAATACGCTAATCCATTCTCCAAATATTGATAAATTGGCGAGTGAAGGTGTGGTTTTTAAAAATTCCTACTGCAATATTCCCGTTTGTGGTGCTTCAAGAGCGAGTATTTTGACAGGAACACGTCCGACTCAGCATCGGTTTTCCCGACATTATGATCGTGCTGATGAACAGCATCCTTCAGCCGTTTACTTAGCTCAACACTTTAAAAATAATGGTTATACGACCCTTTCCAATGGCAAAATTTCGCACATAAAAGACGATCATGCAGCAAGTTGGGATGTCAATTGGCGATTGCAATTAAATGGTTCGAGCTATCGCGATTATGTGCTGCCAAAAAATAAGGAGCTTGAAAAAGGGAAAACAGCACGAGGGCCTTCTTATGAAATAGCAGAAGTACCCGATTCGGCTTATAAGGATGGACGTTTGGCACTAAAAGTCATTAAGGATATTCAGCGACTGAAAAACTCAGATCAGCCTTTTTTCTTGACCGCAGGTTTCGTCAAACCTCATTTGCCCTTCAATGCACCCAAAAAATATTGGGACTTATACGAGCGCTCTGATTTCAAACCTGTCGGTCAGATCAAACTACCCGAGAATGCGCCCAAACAAGCTTTTCACAATTTTGGTGAGCTACGCAATTATCATGGCATTCCCAAAAAAGGAGCGATAAGCGATAGCCTTTCCATCACTTTGCAGCATGGTTATTATGCCACCATTAGCTATGTTGACAAATTGATTGGAGACGTCTTGGAAGCTTTAGAAGAATCAGGTTTGAGAGAAAACACCATCGTCCTACTTTGGGGCGATCATGGTTGGAATTTAGGCGATCATGGATTGTGGTGCAAGCATTGCAATTTCAATACTTCGCTACAAGCTCCGCTCATTATTTCTGCTCCCAATCTAGCAAAAGGCGCGACTACGGAAAGCCTAGTTGAATTCATTGACATTTATCCGACGTTGACTGACTTATGCGGATTGGAAACCCCTAGGACAGTGGAAGGGAAGAGTCTATTGCCGTTGTTGCAAAAACCCAATGCTCACCATAAAGACTACATCATCAGTAAGTGGAGAAAGGGTTTGACCATCAAAACGAAGCGATACGCTTACACAGAATGGCGCGATGAGAAGACCGATACGCTCATTGCTGAAATGCTCTACGATCATGCAGAAGACCCTGACGAGTTGAACAATTTAATTGGCGATCCGAGATACGAAGCCTTGACGGCATATTTGAGTCA
>JBCDKV010000799.1:0-2427 GCA_038746215.1 Bacteroidota bacterium
CTTCGTAAGCCTTTTGCTCTTTTTTCAATTTGTCTTGCTCCTTTTGCAATTCCTTTAAGGTATCTTCTTCTGCCGCTAGCATTTCTTCTATGGCGGCTCTAGAGACTGTTAATGCGAAATCATTGATGATGTCCTTACCAGTGGGAACACTGGTCGGGTGCATTTCAGTATTTAAATAAGCCCCACCGAGATTGTACCAAACCGTTAGAATGGTTGCGTCGCCATTAGGTTGCACTTGCGCATGTACATCCACCGTATTATTACTCATTGCTTTCAGACTCGCATTGTCCGTAAAAATAACGCCTGTCTTTTTATCTGCTTTCGTTTTACCTTTGTAAGCTTTTACGAATTTTATCCAAGCCTTTTCTACTTCTTTCTGCTCTGTTTTTGGTAGCACCAAAGAAAAAGCGTGTTGTTCCGTTCCATTCAACAATTGCTTGGCTTCGTTGATTTGTGCAAAGGTAGAACTTAGTACAAAACTAAAGATGATGAACAAAAACCCTTTCATATTAGTCTAGTTTGATGAAAAAAATGTGTTTATTTGTTTTTGGTTTAAGCCCATTTTAGACGCTCTTCTAACGAAGAGTAACAGTTAAGAAAATTGAAAAAATTTAGGCTATCACTATGAATCATGTACTCAAACTGCTCATTGCACTATTAAGCTTTCAGTTTCTGCAAGCACAAGTAGCAACTACTTACTATCTTCCTGATATTAGCTACGATAAAAATATCCCCTCTCCCGAAGCCTTCTTTGGGCATCAGATCGGTGAATGGCACCTGAGCCACGATAAATTGTATGCCTACATGAAGGAATTAGCACGTGTTTCGGATCGAGTGAAATTGGTAGAATACGCTCGTTCTTATGAGGAACGTCCATTAGTATATTTGGTGATTACTGCTGCTGCTAACCAGCAAAATTTAGCGCAAATTCAAGCCGATCACGTCAAATTGAGCGATCCAGATGCTTCCAAATCTTTGGATGTGAGTAATATGCCTGTCGTCACTTACCAAGGATACAGCATACACGGCAACGAGGCGAGTGGTGGCAATGCAGCAACCTTATATGCCTATTATCTAGCAGCGGGGCAGGGCGAAAAAGTAGAAAAAGCACTAAATGAAGCCGTTGTTATCATTGATCCTTGTTACAATCCAGATGGTTTTCACCGCTTTTCTACCTGGGTGAATATGCACAAAAATAAAAATCTGACTGCCGACCCTCAAGATCGCGAATATTCCGAAAGCTGGCCTGGTGGTCGAACCAATCATTATTGGTTTGACCTGAATAGAGATTGGTTGCCTGTACAACATCCTGAAAGTCAAGGACGTATCCGCACTTTTCATCAGTGGAAGCCCAATGTATTGACCGATCACCACGAAATGGGTAGAAATGCCACTTACTTTTTCCAACCTGGCATTCCACAACGTACCAATCCCATTACACCACAGAAAAATCAGGAACTGACGGCTGCAATTGGCAATTATCACGCTAAGGCATTGGATGCAATCGGGTCGCTGTATTATACGCAGGAAAGCTTTGACGACTTTTATTATGGTAAAGGCTCGACTTATCCCGATGCTAATGGTTGTATCGGTATTTTGTTTGAACAAGCCAGCTCGAGAGGGCATCTACAAGAGACCGTAAATGGAAATTTGAGTTTTCCCTTCACCATTCGTAATCAAGTCGCAACTTCTCTTTCTACTTTGGAAGCTGCGCTAGCTTTGCGGACAGACTTATTGAGCTACCAGCGTGATTTTTACACGAGTGCTCGTAAAGAAGCCAACGCTGCTAACATCAAAGGCTATGTGTTTGGAGAGGAAAAAGACAAAGCCCGTCTAAATGCGTTTTTAGAGATTTTAGATCAACACCAGATCGAAGTACACCAGTTAGCAAAAGATACTAAAGTCAATGGTAAGGACTTCAAGGCAGAGCATGCTTATGTGGTGGAAAGCAATCAGCAACAGAACCGAATCATTCGAGGCATTTTTGAGACTTCTACATCTTTTAAAGACAGTTTATTCTATGATATTTCTGCTTGGACTTTTCCACTGGCTTTCAATATCGAATATGCTGCTTTAAATAAAGCCAGTTTTTCCAATGGGCTGAAAGGACAACGGTGGTCGATGGACACAGAGAAAATGAACTCTGAACTCGAAAAAAGCGAATACGCCTACTTGCTAGAATGGGAAGAATATTTTGCGCCCAAGGCATTGAACGCAATACTTTCCATCGGTTTGCGAGCAAAAGTAGCTACTGTTCCTTTCATACTGGCAGGTAAAGACTATGCCTATGGCACTATTATGATCCCAGTGGAACAGCAGGGTTTTTCTGCTAATGAAATCCATAATTTGCTGCGTATCATTCAAGAGGAAACGCAAGTTAGCATCACAGCCGTCAATACTGGACTAACGCCTACGGGCATAGATTTA
>JBCDKV010000800.1:0-2419 GCA_038746215.1 Bacteroidota bacterium
AATTAAGGGTGCCACTCTTTTAACGGAACGGGAATAAATACACTGTAAACTAAACAACTTTGCCTTTTGACGGTCTCTTTTGAAATTGGCGTCCCATCCGCTTGCGGTTCATTCCGTTAAAAAGATACTTAATCTTTTTTGCAAGCACCACTGCATGAATGTTATTTTTTTGCAGGAATAACTCGTTATGCCAGAAAAAAGTGCCTTGATATATTCCAAAATAGCCTCGGTCAAAAAAGCAAATAAATTTAATTTACAGTGTATTAAATACGATGCAAATATATGTCTATACATTTAATTTTGCAAATGCTATGAATAATATTTGTCGGCAACGCTACATTTGTAACAGCACCCTTTTATGGCAATTGCTAAAAATTTTTCCTGCTCATAATGTTGATATGTTTATTTGTTTATCTGACAACCACTGACCAAGAAGAATAAAATCAAGAGGATTTGTGCAACAAACAGATCAATAACTCAGCGAATAAACAAAGTCTAATTTTTAACGATTATCATAAGCACCTTCTAGTTTTTCATTTTCATTACCTCATTTTTATTCCCCTATTTTTCATTTTAATTCCTCCCATTTTTCATTTTAATTCCTCCCATTTTCATTTTCATTCCCCCTTTTTCATTTTCATTCCCCCCTTTTCATTTTCATTCCCCATTTTTCATTAACCACTTCTTCATTCCTCCTCTTCCAAATACGCCAAATACCCTTCCAAATCCTCATACGCTGCTAGCAGTGCTTTTGCTTGAACGACATCTATAACTTTTCCATCGATATAAGCCACAACCCTAGCGGTCACCCAATCTTTTTGTTGTACTTCCTCACACCACGCCAAAGCAGTTGCAAAACTCTGATAATGTCCAAATGAGTAGCGATAAGCTGATAGCTGTTCATCGTACATCTTTATTGGATGAGCTAAAACAGATGGTATTTCTATAGCTGCACTCGTGTCGATTTGTAGCTGTATTTTATAGTGAAAATCATCTTCGGAGACGGGCGGTAGTTGTGCGACCAATTGCTTTTGCTGAAAGTCCAGTAGATCATCGAAAAAAAAGACTTCGTCGGTTCTTTCTACTTGTTCGTCCCATCGAATGGCGTAAATGTCCTGTCCGCCTTTTCCTTGCCAGTGATCGGAGGTAAAATAAGCCCTTGTTCCTTTTCGATTCAGCCTAAAGCTAAATTCATCCGCATATGAGTTAATGCGGCGACCCATATTTTCGGGTGACAACCATACTGCTTGTTCTAGTTCAAAAACACTCTTGAACACATCATAACCACCGATACTTTTACTTGGATCATTACTAGAGAAATAAAGCGTCCGACCGTCTACATCTAAAAAAGGACTTCGCTCATCGTAAGCAGAATTGATCTGCTCGCCCAAGTTCTTCGGACTCGTCCAGCCCTTGCGCAATTTTCGGATAAAAAAAAGATCATAGCCGCCATAGCCTTTTAGTTCCTTACTGGCAAAGAGTAGAACACTATCGCAAAAAAAGAAGGCAGTTTGCGCCTCAGCATATTCGGGTAGGTCAATGGCTTGCAATGCAATATTATTAAAGGAATCTACAAATACTGTTGCTGCTCTACGAAAAAAAAGTCGTTGCCCATCACAACCAAATCCCAGCAAACGCTCATCCGCAGCGGTATTAATCGGGCCTTCTAGTAAATTTGGACTAGTGCTTTCTTCCACTGAATAAATGTCGTAATTACTTCTTCGGTCAGAGGAAAAATAGAAGACTTCCTCGTAGTTCGGACTTGCAATGGGCAGTATTTCGTCGAAACTGGTATTGAGATCAGGTGTATCTTCCATAAGCTCAAAAGAAGGAACGCGATGTGCCAATCGAATCGCAATGCCACATTGTCTCAATTCCTGTTTGGCTAGCTTCCTTTGGTTCAGATTTTCTTTTTCTAGCCGAAGGAAAGTTTTGTAAGCTTTGGCAGCCGCCTCGTATTTGGCGTTCGTTTGGAGTAGCCGGGCTTGATAAAGCTGGAAAATAGGCGGTCTTCGATTGATTGTTTGACGATAATGATTCAGGTAGGTTTCCATCTCATCGAATGCTCGAATGTGATAGCTACAAATCGCCAGATACAGCAATACTTTACGATCCTTTGAAAAGGCTTGTTGATAGTTGAGCAGGGCAGCGTGTGCTTCTTCGTATTGTTCGTCTGCCATCAACTGCAGCCCCAACTGTTTGTAGTATCTAGGACTCGTACTTTGTGCTATAACCACATTCGATAGCAATAAAAAAAACAAACAGCTATTGGTGATGAAAGCGTTTAGCAACATGGATGTCTAATCTTTTTTGAGTTAGTCCAATAAGCTCACTTCTAAAACAAAATTAGGGGTGAACGAAGTCTCGTTTTCTTAGCATTCCACTTGGAAATAGCCCGAGTGAATACAATGAAATTGAG
>JBCDKV010000801.1:0-2418 GCA_038746215.1 Bacteroidota bacterium
CCAGTAAGCGACCGGGCGTAGCGACCAGAATGTGTATCCCCCTCCGTAGCTGTTCCACTTGCTGGTGCTGTTTGACGCCACCGAAAATGACGGCGTGTTTCACTTGGGTGTATTTACTATAAGCTTTAATGTTTTCGTCGATTTGGATGGCAAGTTCTCTGGTTGGCGTGACGATCAAGGCTCGAATTTTTGGAAACCCTTTTGTTTGGCCTTCTATCCGATGAATCAATTGTATGATCGGAATTGCGAAAGCTGCCGTTTTACCCGTTCCCGTCTGGGCGCAACCCAATACATCCTTGCGTTTCAAAACCAAAGGGATCGCTTGGGCTTGAATGGGCGTAGGCTCACGATAATTTTTATCTGCTAATGCACGCAGCATTGGGGCGATAAGTCCGAGTTCCTCAAAAGTCTTTTTGTTATTATTCATGTAGTAATTTTGGGCGAAGGTAAGAAAGATCAAGCGAAAGTAAGCGCAACTAAGAGCTTGTTTGGAGCAGGATTGAACTGTAAATCAGTAGTTTACGGTTCTGGCAAAGAAAATAATAGTGACTTTATCGAGATAAAAGAGCGATTATTTTCAAAGTCAGGTTCGGAAAATACTGGTTTACAGGAAGATAATGCTCCAAACATGCTCTTAGATCATGCCCTAAAAAGCATAACCCACACTGGCATTAAAACTGATCGAAGTATCGGCTCTTCTGTTGAAATCAATTAAGTTGACTAAGATGGCGGTTTTTACTTCCAACAACAATCGATTATCTAAAAAGTACCACTTTCCACCTTGTTGTAATATGATGCCCAGCATCCGATCATTATCGCTGGTGAAAGGGGTCTGATTACCTTTAGTGAAGAAATTTTTACGTTGTTTCAAATCAGATTCACCGACCAAGTAGCGTCCACCAAATCCCAAACCCATAAATATCTTGCTTTGATAAGCAGATGGCAGTATGTAGTGTTTCGCCGTCAATCTAAAATGGGTGTACCTATCGTTTCGGAAAGGTCTAAATTCACCGAAAGAAGATCTTTTGTACTGCGAATCAATAAAATAGGAAGCTCTAGCTTCTGTCGCCCATTTTTCGGAAAAATAGCGTTCGTAAGCAAGGCTAGCTTCTTTCTCCAACAGTCCCACAACATCCAACTTGATCTCATTTTTGTAGGTTTGTCCAAAAGCAGAGGAGCAGCAGAGTAAGGCAATGATGATCGTGTAGTATTTCATAGGTATGGCTAGTATATTTATGATTTGTAGTATTCATAAAACGGCATTATGAAAATTTATTGCATGGATGAGACATAAATTATGCCCTAGTACGCTATAAAGTTGCGCACAGAGCGTTGAGGGAGCTAGAATATTTTCTTATTTTTGCACTCCTTTTCAAGAAGCCGAAAAAGATGAGTCGTATTTTGAACGAAAATAGCGAGTAGGTGTATCGCCAAATAAGAAACGTTCAAACATGCTCCAAACAAAACCATCAAGCATAAAACTGCATCAATGAAATCATTTAAGACACAACATAATGTCGTTGGCTGGATCGTCTTTGCGATTGCTTTCACGGTATATTTTCTCTCCGCCGAGCGCACGGGTAGTCTTTGGGATTGTGGAGAATTTATCACGGGGGCTTACAAACTACAAGTCGTTCACCCACCTGGTGCACCGCTTTTTGTCTTGGTCGGGCGCATGTTCATTCTGATTGCTGAAATCTTTACGGATACCGAAGCGCATCCAGAAAATATTGCCTTTGCCGTCAACCTGATGTCGGGTGCTTGCACGGCGATGGCTGCCGCTTTCGTCGCTTGGATTACGATCATGCTAGGTAAATTGGCATTTGTAGGCAGAAGCGAAAAATTAGAGCAAGGGCAAGTAATTGCCTTGTCTGGAGCTGGCTTGGTTGCTGGTTTAAGTACGGCTTTTGCTTCTTCTATTTGGTTTTCGGCAGTGGAAGGAGAAGTCTATGCGATGTCTACTTTCTTTACTGCCATGACACTTTGGGCAGTCATCAAATGGTATAGTCTACCCGACGAACCCAAATCGGATCGTTGGCTTATTTTTGCGGTCTACATGACGGGACTTTCTATTGGTGTCCACTTATTAAGTTTGCTGACTTTCCCTGCCCTAGCACTATTTTACTACTTCAAAAAGTATGAAAAAACCTCTTTCGTGGGTATGCTGGCAGCAGCAGTACTTGGCGTTGTTTTTATTGTAGTGGTACAGGTATTCATCATCGTCGGGATTCCGAAACTGTGGTCGAGTATGGAATTGATGACCGTGAATGGCATGGGATTGCCCGTACATTCTGGATTGATTCCGACTTTCTTGATCGTCGCTGGTTTGATCGCAGGTGGTTTCTACGCGGCGCATCGTATTCAAAATGCGGACTTACAAAAACTTTTGGTGGCACTTTCCATGGCGATCATTGGCTA
>JBCDKV010000802.1:0-2406 GCA_038746215.1 Bacteroidota bacterium
GCCCAAATAGCGTCGTCGGGCAATTGTATCGCAACGGACATGCCATTGGCTTTCACCACTTGTCGCATAGAATCCATTGTCTGTTCCAATTGTTTGGCTAATTTAGGATTTACGACTTGTGCCTGTAGGGCAATGCTGAAAGACAGGCAGCAAGACAAGGCAAGGATTTGGTAAAATATTTTCATAAGTATTATTTTATGCTATCTAATTATCCAGCAATTTCCTTACTAGATAATTTTAATTTTTTTGAGTATAAAGGCAATGCTGTTGAACTAAGAAATTTTGTTCTCTTGATGCTACAGAAGAGGAAATATTTCGTCTCTGCATTTAAAATATTCATTAACAATTAGATACGGTATGACAAAAACTAATTTGCATCAATCACATTTCCGACTCCTGATCGCTCTACATTAATTTCCGGATTTCCTTTGTAGTAAATATGACCTACGCCAGAAAGCTTACCATTCAATTCTTCTGATACGTTCAATTCAAGGTCACCAACACCTGATTGTTGTGCCACACAAACTGTTGCTTCACAGTCGAATCCGTTAAATTCGCCGATCCCGCTAGTATTTAATACGAGTCGCTCAATTGTCCCATTCAATTCAATATTTCCTATGCCCTTATTCATAATTCTCATTTCCTCTACCGCTTCAAAGTTTTCAATGCTAACATCGCCGATACCTTCATTAACTAAAGCAGTAAGATTGGGATTGGTGATGTAAACATCTATGGTTGCCTCATTGTAATTTTTCAGATCAAAGTCCGTTTCTACCCTTAGCGTTCGACCATCCGAACTCGTTATGATCTTTTCAATAACATTATCATCTGCTTCAATAATTAAGCTCGTGTTTTCGCCATATTTAAGATAGATATTGGCAACACCTTCAATCGTCACTTGATTGAAAATTTCTATCGTGCGTTCTTCTGTAATGACTACGCCAGAAGCTCTAATATTTTCTTTATCGCAGGCAGTTAGGAATAGAATTGGGATTAAAAGACTAAACATTAGGTGACTCTTTTTCATGTTTGCTTATAGTTTTATAAATCTACTAATGTGCTTGCTTTTCTTCCCTTCTAGGCTTAAAATGTAAATTCCTTTAGCTAAAGATTCGACCCCAAAGTTGTTGCTTTGATCTAATTCACGTTCCAGTACAACTCGCCCTAGTTGATCGGTAATGACCAATCGAATAGGCGTTTCTTGTGCTGCTTCCACATATAGTCTATCACGAACGGGATTGGGATAAATGCGAAAATCAGTAGCTGCTGCAATGCTTGCATTAACAATATTGGAGTACTCAAAATCACCATCAAAGTCGATCTGTTTGAGGCGGTAATAATTCAAACTTTGGGAGACTTCCTGATCCAAATATTGATATTTAATCGTGGAAAGACTATTGCCATTCCCTTTCACAAAATCAATGGTTGTCCACGTTTTACCATCTGCACTACGTTCTATTTCAAAGCCATAATTATCAATTTCGCTTGCCGTAATCCAAGTCAGTTGGACATCATTTTTTACGCTTTTTGCCTCGAAGGATAGTAGTTCTACGGGGACGACTACACTTTCCTCTATTTGAATATAATCCACTGCAAATTCTTCGGTGCTAGAATTGGAATTCATGCAAATTTGAATGATCAGCGTATTCCCTGTTCCTGCTATCGGCGCTGTAACCTGCTGAAAGACAGCGCCTAAAGGAAACATACCATCTCCAATACCATCACCATCGGTATCCAATGAAATATTAGTTTCGTCTGCATTTTCGTGCCAATCCAGTATCTTCGTAAAGCTACTTCCATCAATTGACCACGCTACTTCCATATCATTTTCCGCTTCGTAAGGCGTAGGACTTGTCTTATTGTGTCCACCAAAAAAGCCCGAAAACTGTAAGTCATTTCTACCAGCAATGTCGATCTCTAAAGTCAAACAAGCCCTAGCATTCCCGCTGCCACCCACCTGTGGATCATCTATATCCTCCGCCGCCCAATAGCGAGCAGTTCCTTCCGCCACATTACCACTAGCATCTCTTTCTCCTGTATAATCGTCAATAGAGTTGTGCGTAATATCCAAATCTACCACATCTGCAAAGTGGTCATTCTGTCCATCAATGGCATCGAAATCTGCCGTCACGCAGCTACAGTCTCCCGCATTGCCTGTGGCGTAGTTGCCCGTCGCTTCAAAGGATTCGGTGAAGAAGATTTGGGCTTGGAGACAATAGATACTCAAAAGGCAGGTGCTAATCGTGTAAATTGCTTTCATCATTATTGACGTGTGTAAGTTGTTATTAGAGATGCGGAATAAATAAGATCAGAAAAATTGGCGCAGTTATTTTTTTCGAGTTCAAGGCGAAAAACGTAGACGATGCAGGGCATCAGCGAGGCTTTTCAACGCAGGAATCGGGAAAA
>JBCDKV010000803.1:0-2401 GCA_038746215.1 Bacteroidota bacterium
AATCTTTTCTGCAAGCAACACTGCGAGAATGTTAAAAAGCCTCGCCAGCCAAAAGGATTCCTACGTTAGACTCAGAAAAGGGAACCCTTGCATCCCTTTTGCTGAGTAGTAGCAGAACAAAATCTGCTCGGTCAAAATGAGAAACTTATTTTTTGTCCGTTACTAAAAATCAACTTTTTGTTGGCAAATATAAACTTTTTGTCTCAAATTGTTTTAATTTTGGAACTTCAAATTGAGTTATTGCTATGGACGAAGCCATTTTAAGCCGAAAAGGAGCGAGAAAAGTTCAAGAAGTGCCGCCAGAAATCTTAGATTTACTGCATCAAGGAACGATTGCAAGCGTAAATCTAACAGAGTGGTTAGCCATCAATCATCAAGGCCTTATCAAACAGACGTTTCCTGCACTTGGTTTGGAAGCAGTTATACCAATCTTGATCCAAAAACTCGGCGCACAGCGGAAACCTACTGCCATGAGTTCGACCAAAATTGTGGGAGAATATTTATATGCTTTTTGTGTGGCGCAAGATAGCCTGATGAGTACCTTCAAAAAATTAGCAGTTCATCCTTCCGATAGTATTCGATGCTATGCGCCATATTTGGTAGCTCGCAACGAAGGATGGGGCATAGAAGAAAAACTGGAGCGCAGCAAAAATTTGGTGTCGGATGATCATTTTGGGGTTCGGGAAATCGTTTGGATGGCATTACGTCCAGCTATCGAGCAGAATTTGACGACTGCTATCGAAATTTTGACGACTTGGACGACTTCCCCCAATGAAAATATCCGACGATTTACTACCGAAGCCACTCGACCTAGAGGCGTTTGGTGTAAGCACATAGAAAGCCTCAAAGCACGACCCGAACAAGCACTGCCCATTCTAAATGCACTGAAAGCAGACCCAGCAAAATACGTACAAGACAGCGTTGGTAATTGGTTGAACGATGCCAGCAAAACTAGTCCAGCGTTTGTAACAGATTTATGTGCCAATTGGGAACGTACATCTGCTAGTAAAAATACGCAGAAAATCATCAAAAAAGCCATGCGAACGATTAGGAAAAAGCAGCAGAAGTGAGGTGAGGCAATCGCTAAAAGCCAATAAGGAGTATAAGAAGTTTTAAGCAATACTTGAGACAAGTTTTGGCAAAGCTCCTGAGATTGCGCAACAAGTATGCTCAAAGATTTTTTATACACGGAAACAAAGACTTAAAACGACCTTACAGGAACACAAAAAAAACTAAGCGATTGAACGATATATTATACAAAATTGCGATCACCAAAATCCCGAATGTGGGAGCGGTCACTGCTAAGAGCCTGATTAGCTACTGCGGTGGTGTTAAAGCAGTATTTGAAGCTAAGAAAAGAGAATTGTTGCGCGTGCCAGGCGTTGGAGCGCAAACGGCACAAAACATCATCCAGCAAAACGTTTTGCTGCAAGCCGAGCGAGAACTGGCATTCATGGAACAACACGATATTCAGAGCTTTTTTTATCTGGATGATAACTATCCCGAACGCCTAAAATATTACAACGATGCCCCGACCATACTCTACTACAAAGGAACGGTAGATTTGAATTCGCAGCGTATCATTGCAATCGTCGGGACGCGAAAACCTAGCGTTCATGGCATTCACATTTGCGAAGAAATGGTCAGCGGATTGGAACAATACGGCGTCTCCATTATCAGTGGTTTGGCTTATGGAATAGATGTGACCGCCCACCGAAAATGCTTGGAGCTATCCATTCCGACGATTGGGGTGATGGGAAATGGCTTGGGGCGTATTTATCCACCACAACATCGACAGGTAGCAGAGCGAATGACACATCATGGCGGCTTGCTGAGCGAATACACGCATGACCTTGGCCCAGATCGAGAGCATTTTCCCGCTCGCAATCGCATCATTGCAGGAATGTGCGATGCCCTGATCGTAGTGGAAACGGCAAGGAAGGGTGGCTCTATGATTAGTGCCTACAAAGCCATTGACTACAATAAAGAAGTCTTTGCGGTCCCTGGTCGGCTGAAAGATAATCTATCCAGCGGCTGCAATCATCTCATCCGAACCAACCAAGCAGCCCTCCTAGAAAATGCCAGCAATATTGCAGAAGCACTCAACTGGGATATACAAAAGGATAGAGAAAATCGTCAGCAAAAACTCTTTGTCGCGCTCAGTCCAGAGGAAAAGCATATCGTCGATGCACTTCGGCAAAAGGAAAGCGTAGGTTTAGATCAATTGAGCTATATGGCTAAGTTGCCGAGTAGTCGTTTGGCAGGCGTGCTATTAGATTTAGAGTTTAGAGGGGTGTTGAAATCTTTGCCTGGTAAGCGATATGTTTTGATTTAGTGCTTACAGTTGTTCGTACTTTTTTTGAGCCAAAGACTTGGTATACTTTTAAAGCTAGGGTGTTCA
>JBCDKV010000804.1:0-2393 GCA_038746215.1 Bacteroidota bacterium
ATGCTCTAAATCTTAATACATGGATTTATCAATTGTCATTCCTTTATACAACGAAGAAGAATCTTTGCCCGAACTAGAAGCTTGGATTAATAAAGTGGCGACTGCGCATCAGTTTGATTACGAAATTGTGATGGTGGACGATGGCAGCACAGATCGTTCGTGGGAAATTGTACAGCAACTAGCACAGCAAAATCCTCGGGTGAAAGGCATCAAATTTCAGCGTAATTACGGCAAATCTGCTGCGCTCAATACAGGTTTTGGTGCCGTGCAGGGTGATGTGGTGGTCACAATGGATGCTGATTTGCAGGACAGTCCCGACGAATTACCTGAACTTTTCCGAATGGTGAAAACAGAAGGTTACGACATTGTTTCGGGCTGGAAAAAGAAACGCTACGATCCATTGAGCAAGACTATTCCTTCTAAATTTTATAATTGGGTGACGCGAAGTGTCAGCGGTATTCCGCTGCACGATTTCAATTGTGGGCTGAAAGCCTATCGCAAACAAGTTGTTAAATCCATAGAAGTGTACGGCGAAATGCACCGCTACATTCCATTGATTGCAAAGTGGGCAGGCTTTAAGAAGATTGGGGAAAAAGTCGTGCAGCATCGCGCACGCAAGTACGGGGTGACAAAGTTCGGGGCAAAGCGAATTCTCAGTGGATTTTTGGATTTGCTGTCGGTTTCTTTTTTAGGGCGCTTTGGCAAAAATCCTATGCACTTTTTCGGAATGCTGGGGTCTATTTTCATCTTCCTAGGTTTTATCATTTTAATCTATTTGAGTTTTGCTAAGCTATTCTATGAAGCTTACGGCATCGCGGATCGTCCACTCTTTTTCCTTGGTATTTTAGCCGTCATTATTGGTACGCAACTATTTGTCACGGGCTTTTTGGCGGAACTCATCACACGCAGCGCCCCCGACCGTAATCAGTACTTGATCGAAGAGAAAGTGGGGATTTCTTAAGGATGCGAATAACGACTGTACGTATCTCATTTTTCTGACATTTGACTCAGATGATAGTTCAGGTCAATGTCTGCAAATTGAGCATACTTGTTGCGCGATTTCAAACACTTTGCTAAGTTTCAAAAGTTTAGTAAAGCTGTACAGCCACAAGATGGAGCATTTTACCCGTTATTCGCATTAAGGATTAAAATATAAAAGAATATATCAAACAATCTAATCATCAACGCATCCTATTGCTTTCTCCTGCTCACCCGCTTCGGGGCGGCATTGCTGCCTTTGGGGAACGGCTAGCTTCAGAATTGCAAGCTATGGGAAACGAAGTAGTCATCCATAGTTTTTCCCTACAATATCCCAATTTTCTCTTTCCTGGTAAAAGCCAATTTTCTGACGATCCGCCACCCGAGAACTTGAATATCCAGACGACCGTTAATTCCATCAATCCCTTCAATTGGTGGACAGTTGGCAATCAACTCCGCAAGGCGAAATTTGATCTGGTGATTTGTGCTTTTTGGTTGCCCTTCATGGGACCTTGCTTAGGGACAATTTTGCGGCGCATTAAGCAAAATGGACACAGCAAGATTGTAGGACTCATCCACAATATCGTTCCGCACGAAAAACGACCTGGTGATCGTGCCTTTGCCAAATATTTTACGGCGACTGTAGATGTTTTTGTGAGCATGTCCGCTGCGGTCATTACGCAATTGAAAACCTTTGAACCCAACAAACCCATGCTACGCTCACCGCATCCCATCTATGATAATTACGGCGAAATCGTTCCTCAATCTGTAGCTAAAGCACACTTGAAGCTCGCACAAGATCAGTCTTATCTGCTATTTTTTGGTTTTATTCGAGCCTATAAAGGTTTAGATGTATTACTATCGGCGATGAACGACGAGCGCATTCGAGCTTTAGGCATTCAATTGATCGTCGCAGGAGAGTTTTATGGCGACGAAGATCGCTACCAGCAGCAAATTGCAACACTAGGCATTGCAAACCAACTGGAATTACATACCCAATTTATCTCCAACGAAGCCGTCAAGTACTATTTTTCTGCGGCGGATTTGGTCGTACAACCCTACAAAACGGCCACACAAAGTGGGATTTCACAAATTGCTTATCATTTCGAGCGTCCTATGATCGTGACCAATGTGGGCGGATTGGCGGAGATCGTTCCTAATGGAGAAGCAGGTTATGTGGTCGAAGTAAATCCAAAAGCTATTGCCGATGCCATTGTCGATTTCTATGAAAATGACCGTTACGATGCTTTGCAAGCAGGTGTCCAGCGGCGTAAACAGCTATTTTCTTGGACGCATTTGGCAGAGAAGATACTGCGTTTGTAATAGTGTGGATGGCGGATGAAATTTTATCCACTAATTTCTAGGTTATACTGCAAACGGGGTAAAAAAGTGCTTTCATTTTTGAAAAAAGATAG
>JBCDKV010000805.1:0-2389 GCA_038746215.1 Bacteroidota bacterium
CTCCATTTGGGATAAAAAGTGCGTTTTACGCTATTGGTATTTCTAAGTACAAACTACCACGTGTGCTTTCAAATTTGGCGGCATCGAGCCTGCCAAATTTGACCAAGGTTTTTTAAGGATAAAGAAGTGATTCTCGCTTCTTTGTCCTTAAAAACCTTGATTCGCTGAGGAGGTGTCGACCTCCTCCTCAGCGAAAACTTACCCTAAGATTTAGCGGTAAATGATGTAAATGAACTTATCCTTTTTCAAAAACAAAAGCACTTTTTTACCCCGTTTGCAGTATAAACCATCAAAAAAGTTGCCACCCACAGGTCATTCCGCCGGGACTATCCCATTTTATTGCTTCAGCTTTGTAAAGATTTACTATTTAAAAGGATATTCAAAAACATACTCCCCTGATCCCAAACTAAGCCTAACATCATTCCCTTGCTGACTGGCATCGACAAGTCTTTTACCATTCATTTTTACTTCCGAAAAAGTAGCATCTGGCAAGGTAACTGTTCCTGTCGTATTAGGTGGTATTTCGACTGTATAAAAAAAGCGATTATTTTCAATTTTCCAATCTGATTTTAATCTCCCATAAAGGGATTCAAAACTTACGGCAGCAGCAGTCAGACCACCGCCAGGATGTGGATAAAAAATGCTGTGCTTGTAAGCGGGTTGCTCGGGATCAATATTTAAGCCAGCAACATGACTGTACAGCCAATCTCCAATTGCACCGTAGGCATAGTGGTTGAAACTATTCATGCCTTTGATGATGCTTCCGTCGGGTTTTTGCGTATCCCAGCGTTCCCAGATAGTGGTTGCGCCTTGGGTAACTGGATACAGCCAAGAAGGGAACTCCTTGCGATTTAAAAGCATAAAAGCTAAGTCATCGCGACCTATACTGGATAGGGTAGGACAGAGGAGCGGTGTCCCCAAAAATCCAGTAGTTAGATGCCCAAATTTTTCAACATCTTTAGCAAAATATTGAGCAGATTTTTCGATTAGATTTTCGGGAATCAAATCAAAACTAAGGGCTAAGGCATAAGCCGTTTGGGTATGAGAGACCATTCGACCATTGGGTGTGATGTATTCTTTAGCAAAAGCAGCTTTTATGTTTCTTGCCAATTCTTGATAATCCTTGGCATCTGTCTTTTTCCCAATGAGCGATGCCGTTTGACTTAGAAGCTGAGTTGAATGATAGAAATAAGCGGTTGCAATCAAGTCTTTTTCTGTGTAAGCACCTGCGTAGTCGGGCTTATCGGTGTTGAATGCCAACCAATCACCATAGTGTCTATCTTTCAAATTATTCCACAAAAAATCTTCACCTGCTCGCTCGCGCATAAACGCTACCCAAGCCTTCATACTAGCATACTGCTCTTCCAAAATGCGTTTATCATTATAAGTCTGATAGACCGTCCAAGGCACAATGACTGCGGCATCTGCCCAGCCCGTTGCGCCAGCGCGATTTTTCAATACATTCGGGACAACGTGCGGCACTCCACCGTCGGGAGATTGGTCAGCAGCCAAATCTCGCAACCATTTGGTGTAGAAACCCGCTACATCATAGTTAAAGCTAGCAGTAGGCGCAAAAACTTGTGCATCGCCTGTCCAACCTAGCCGCTCGTCTCGCTGTGGGCAATCGGTTGGAATGTCTAGGAAATTGCCTTTTTGACTCCAGCGAATATTGCTTTGCAGTTGGTTGATTAGAGCATCAGAGCAGGTAAAATCACCAGTGGGTTTAATCGCAGAATGCAATACGATGCCTAGTATTTTATCTTTGGTGAGTTGTCCTGGATAATTTTCTACTTTCACGTATCGAAAGCCATGAAAAGTAAAATAAGGTTCGTAAACTTCCGTTCCTTCGCCTTTTAAGATGTAATGATCGGTGGCTTTTGCGCGACGTAGATTGGTCGTGTAAAAATTACCTTCTTTATCCAGTGCTTCCGCAAATTTCAAGGTCACCTGATGTCCCTCTTTCCCTTTGACTTCCATGCGAACATTCCCTACCATATTTTGCCCCATGTCCAAAACGGTTTCGCCTTTTGGCGTTGTGAAAATCTTGATCGGCTTCAATGTATCTATCGCCAAAACAGGAGGACTCGGAGAAGCCACTAAATTACTTTTGGTATGCTCTAAAATGCCAACGTCTTGCCATTTGCTGTCCTCAAAACCATTTTTTGCCCAGTCTTCCATTTCCAATCGAGCGTCATAGGTTTCACCATTATAAATATCAGATTCTAGTATCGGTCCGTAAGTGACTTTCCAATTTTCATCGCTTGTGATGATTTCAGTATTTCCATTGGCATAGGTGATTTCCAATTGCATTAACAGGGCTAATTGCAAGCCGTAATTATTGCGTTGATTGCCAAACCCCAAGAATCCTCGATACCATCCGTCGGCTAGC
>JBCDKV010000806.1:0-2382 GCA_038746215.1 Bacteroidota bacterium
GATTTTTCACCATTTAGGTAGGTGGACTCAAATAATCGACACTTTTGAACGGCTTGCATCCCTTCCCCTTTGCGGTTCATTCGCTTGAATGTTCTCAACATTCACCCTTTGGGATTGCTCATTCATGATATAAAAGCACTTAAAAATAGTTCCGTAGCTACGGCTATGCAACGATTTTGAAGCACTTTTATATCAAAAAATAGCTCGCTCAAATTGTGACGCTTATTTAAATCCACCTACTTATCTTTGAGGTACTTGGTATGAGATACAATATGATAGAGCAGTATGTCTCTATTACTATATAACATACCTATTACCTAATACTAAAAACAAAAAAAACTATGGCTAAAAAAGTAGCAATTAATGGCTTTGGTCGCATTGGACGATTGACTTTTCGTAATCTATTGAACAAAGAAGGGATAGAGGTAGTGGCGATCAATGACTTGACAGATAATAATACCTTAGCGCATTTACTAAAATATGATTCTGCACACGGACAATTTGATGGCACGGTAGAAAGTACCGAAGACCAACTCATTGTGAATGGTGTGGCGATAGAAGCTTCAGCAGAACGCAATCCAGAAAACTTGTCTTGGGGAAAAATGGGTATCGATGTAGTGCTAGAATGCACTGGCGTATTTAGAACACGCGAGAAAGCAGGTTTACATTTGAAAGCAGGCGCTAAAAGAGTCGTGATCTCTGCACCAGCAAAAGGAGGTGACGTACAAACTATCGTGTTGGGCGTGAACGACGATGAGTTAGATGCCAATGAAACCGTTTTTTCTAATGCTTCTTGTACAACTAACTGCTTAGCACCCGTCGCGAAAACCATCGTAGAAAACTGGGGTATGGTCGTTGGTTCAATGACAACGACGCACGCTTACACCGCAGATCAAAATATCCAAGATGCGCCGCACCGTGATCTGCGTCGCGCCAGAGCAGCCGCTTATAATATTGTGCCAACCTCTACGGGTGCTGCTAGCGCAACGGCTAAAGTAGTACCTGCTATTGCTGGTAAATTGTCGGCTATTGCACTGCGTGTTCCTACCATCACGGGTTCTCTGATTGAAGTGAACTGTGTCGTAGAGAAAGTGCCTACCGCCGAAGAAATCAATGCAAAATTCAAGGAGCTATCAGAGGGCGTAATGAAAGGAGTGCTGGAATATGCTACCGATCCGCTGGTTTCTTCTGATATTGTCGGGAATAAGCATTCCTCTATTTTTGATTCTTTGATGACGCAGGTGAACGGCAACATGATCAAGATCGTAAGTTGGTACGACAACGAAGCGGGTTACTCCGCTCGTTTGGCAGATATGTGTGAGCGCGTAGCCAATTTGTAAGCCTTAAGAGCATGTTTGGAGCACTATCTTCCTGTAAACCAGTATTTTCCGAACCTGACTTTGAAAATAATCGCTCGTTTATCTCGATAAAGTCGCTATTATTTCCTTCGCCAGAACCGTAAACTACTGATTTACAGTTCAATATTGCTCCAAACAAGCTCTAAACATCTGCGAAGTTTTGAGTAGTACTTGGAATAAATCTTAGAGCGTTCTTGAGATCGCGCAACAAGTATGCTCAAAGGTTTTTTATGGACGGAAACACAAGTTCCCAGTTATTTTTCCTGAGAAAAATAACTGGGAACTTGTGTTTCCGTCCGAAGAGACTCACTGAGCATATTTATTGCTCAATTATCTTGTATCGACTCAGGCTGTTTCCAAGTAAGATGTTAAGAAAAACGAGACTTCGTACACCAATGACAAACGATCAAAAATAATATCATCACTCTCAATAAGGGATTTTTAAAATAAAAAACGGTTCATCCAACGATGCTATCTTTCAACTATTCCACATCATTAAACATATGAACATCAAAGATATCAATTTTAAAGGCAGAAAAACCCTTGTTCGCGTGGATTTTAACGTACCACTAGACAGCGATTTTAACATCACCGATGACAATCGTATTCAAGCCGCATTACCTACCATTCAATATATCTTAGACCAAGGCGGCGCGGTCATTTTGATGTCGCATTTGGGGCGACCACAGAAAAAAACCAAGGCAGATGGTAGTATGGATGTACAAAAATTCACTTTGCGTCACGTCGTTGGACATTTAGGTAGCTTGCTAGGACGAACCATTAAGTTTGCAGAAGATACGGTAGGAGAACAGACCCAACAATATGCGGATGAATTGCAGGCAGGAGAAGTCTTGGTCTTGGAAAATACGCGTTTCCACGAAGGCGAAAAAACAGGAGATGCAAGTTTCGCCAAGCAATTGGCAGACTTAGCAGATATTTACATCAATGATGCCTTTGGTTCTGCGCATCGTGCGCACGCTTCCACAACAACAGTCGCCCAGTTTTTCACTACCGAAAATCGTGC
>JBCDKV010000807.1:0-2380 GCA_038746215.1 Bacteroidota bacterium
ATGGTCACATCGTACCACAGTATTCTTTTCCACATAGAAAACATGGAGAACAACTTGTGTGAACTATGTGAAATCACTTTGTGCGCTATGTGGTTAAAAAAACCTCACAACCTAAAAGCTGCACTCGCAAACGCCAAACCGCCACCCGAGCCAATAAAGAAAACCAAATCACCAGACTTGACCAAATTCTTTTCCACCGCATCATTAAAAGCCATTGGGATACATGCCGATCCTGTATAACCATAATGGTGCATGATCGTGTGCCCTTTGTCGTGCGCTTCTCCCAGTAAATCCAAGGTTTCCCAAATACTATTGATATTGATTTGAGTGATGAAATACTTAGCAACCTCTTCGGGTTTTGTCTGCGTACGTTGGTTCAGGGTTTTTGCCATTTCACTCCAAGAAACTGGATTGAGTTCCTTTGGAAATTTATGCACAAATTTGAGTTGATGATCGTGATTTTGGAGTACGCTCTCGCTAATCGGTTGTTTGGCTGCACCACCATAGATACCCATCCACTCCGCATATTCGCCCTTAGAAATTAACTCACTGGCTAAAAATCCCTGCTTGCGGTCGTTGTTGGCTTTTAGCACGACTGCGCCTGCGCCATCCGCAAAAAGCGTCACCGTTTTCTTATCTGCTTTATTCAAATATTTACTCATAGCATAAGCACCAATGACCAAAACCGTATTGTACTGTTCGTCGGAGCGAATGTATTTTGACCCGATGTCCAATGCCGTCACGAAACCAGCACAAGCCGTATTAATGTCGAAAGTACCTGCGTTTTTCGCACCCAAACGATGCTGCACCACCGACGCAGTGGAAGGCGAAACATACTCTGGCGTATCTGTAGAGATAATAATTAAATCTAAATCCGCTGCTTTTACACCAGCGCGCTCCATAGCTTGCCGCGCAGCTCCCTCTGCTAAATCTGCCGTACTTTCATTTTTGGCACACCAGCGTCGTTCATAAATTTTGACCTTCTCCTCTAACCAAGTACCCACATCTTCTCCTAGTAGTTCATTGAAGTATTGGTTCGTTAGGACTCGTTCAGGAGCATACATTCCTGAAGAAACAATGATTGCGTTGCGCATAGTTTGTTAGTATATCTTTTGAAATACATAGGCTTGTTACAGCGAAACTATGCACACCATACATTGATACAACACATAGTCACAATAGGAAAACATAGGTTTTTCACAGAAAAAATAGTTGCCTATATATTTATCATTAATGCGAATAAAGGGTAAAATACTCCATTTTGGGGCAGTAACAGCTTTACTAAACTTTTGAAACTTAGTACACTGTAAACTAAATAACTTAACTTTTTGACGGTCTCTTTTGAAATCTATCTGTGTTATTTTTTTGCAGGAATAACTCGTTATGCCAGAAAAAAATGCCTTGATATATTCCAAAATAGCCTCGGTCAAAAAGCAAATAAATTTAATTTACAGTGTACTTAGTGGAGCGTTCGAGATCGCGCAACAAGTATGCCCAAAGGTTTTTTATGAACAGAAACACAAATTTCAACTTATTTTTCTCCAAAAAATAAGTTGAAATTTGTGTTTCCGTCCGAAGAGAATTACGAAGCATACTTGTTGCTCAATTTACGGATATTGACCTGAACTATATCTGAGTCAACTGTCAAGAAAAATAATACCTGTACAGTCGTTATTCGTATCATTATCAAATTAAATGCTCTGAATGAAAGCATGAAACAATTCATTAAAAGCTTCAGGCTGTTCAATGTATGGACTGTGAGCAGTATCTTCCATTGGCTTTTCTTCATACTTGCCCCCATTGGCTTGATATTGTTCTAGCACGTATCGGGTTTGACTCACCATCGGTTGCGGAGGATAAATGTCCTCGCCAGGATAATTGGGAATAAGTCCCATTTTGCCTAGTGTTCCGAAATCAAAAAGGGAGTTGTCCGATACAATTTGATCATCCGAACCCCGAATCCACAGAATGTTAGGCTTATTATCAGCTTGCATAAATCGCTCTACTGTATCGCCAATATATTTTGGAGACGCAGCATTGATTGCCCCGTATTTTCCTGGCGCAACGAATGGATAATTTTCGGAAGCTACGAAGTCCCCTGGATAGCGATTTTCTCCCGTTTTTTGACTTAATAAACCAGAAAGCAATTCTTCTTCAGCGGTTGGTTTAAAAGGTGGCTTCCAGTAAAAAGTATTCATTACGATGCGAGGTGAAGCCTGTGGATTATCGCTTGCTCTATCGTTTTCGCCCATGAGTTTTGCAAATTCTGGATTGACGATACCACCGCCCGAACCTGCAAAATCATCAAAGCAAGGCGTTCCTTTTTCGTCTTTCGTGCCACCAAATCCAAAAGGAGAACCCGGATTAACTAGAGTAGCAG
>JBCDKV010000808.1:0-2380 GCA_038746215.1 Bacteroidota bacterium
AAGTATGCTCCGTAATTCTCTTCGGACGGAAACACAAATTTCAACTTATTTTTTAGAGAAAAATAAGTTGAAATTTGTGTTTCCGTCCATAAAAAACCTCTGGGCATACTTGTTGCGCGATCTCAAACACTTTACTAAGTATTAAAAGTCTAGTAAAACCATCACTGCCACAAAATGGAGTATTTTACCCGTTATTCGCATATTTAATAGACTTGTCACCCTATAATTCTTCAAAGAGTAACAAGTCTAATATCAGCAATACTTTTACCAGCAAAATACCAGCGTTTTGAGGAAATATAATACCATAAAGGTACATTCTGTAAGAAAGAAATCCTTTTTCGACTAAAAATAACTTTTCTTACCGAATAACTGACAAAACAGGTAATTGACACTTTTGTTGTTTATCGAAAACTGACAAAATGACTGTAAAAACAAAGTAAAAATATTCGGTATGGATTATGTGCATCTTCAAAACAAAATAAGGCGGTGCGAGTCTTAATGTACTTAACCATTTGCTTAGAGGTAATTTGCGTATAAGCTTTCCGTAGCTTTCACCAATACAAACGGATAAATCATTATCTTTGTTAATAATTTACGAAGCGTAGGGATTAGTGTAAACAACTAGTCAGATAACTCATTTTTCTTATTACCCTATGCTTTCTGTAGCTCCGAAATTGAAAAAATACAAACACTTCATATGTTTAAAGCGATAAAAAGATTATTTGGCACAAAATATGACCGCGACGTTGCCAAATACAACCCAATAGTAGATCAGATTAATGGTGAATTTGAGGCTTTGGCAAGCCTGAGTAATGATGATCTGCGCAATAAAACCTTGGACTTCAAAGCACGTATCGCTGACTATTTGAGTAATATCGACGAGCAAATAGAAGAAGCAAAAGCAGAGGCAACCGAAGAAGAAAATGTCGAAGTAAAGGAACAAATCTTTGAGGAAATTGATGAATTAGTCAAAGAACGCGATAAGCAACTCGAAGAAGTACTCAACGATATTTTGCCAGAAGCTTTTGCGGTTGTAAAGGAAACTGCGCGACGATTCAAAGAGAACGAAACCCTTGTTGTCACAACCACCGATCACGACCGAGAACTGGCGGCTAATCTCAAGAAAAAATACCTCACCGTAGAGGGCGATCAAACCGTTTGGAAAAATAGCTGGACGGCAGCAGGTGGCGAAATCACTTGGAACATGCTGCACTACGATGTGCAGTTGATTGGTGGTATGGTGCTGCACGACGGTAAGATTGCGGAGATGCAAACGGGGGAAGGGAAAACCTTAGTTGCCACACTTCCTGCCTACCTAAATGGGCTTTCTGGTCAAGGCGTACACGTCATTACGGTCAACGACTATTTAGCAAGGCGAGACAGTGAATGGATTGGTCCCATCTTTGAGTTCTTGTTCTTAACCATCGACTGTATTGACCACTATCGACCACACTCCCAAGAGCGACGCAACGCCTACAATTGCGATATCACCTACGGTACGAATAACGAATTTGGTTTTGATTACTTACGGGATAATATGGTGACCAATTTGGAGGAAATGGTGCAACGCAAGCATCACTTTACCATGGTGGATGAGGTGGATTCGGTACTGGTGGATGATGCGAGAACACCTTTGATTATTTCTGGACCCGTACCTAAAGGAACAGAAGACCAAGAATATGAGTCTTTGAAACCGCTGGTAGAAAAGCTACTACAAGCCCAGCAAAAACAAGCCACACAGTATCTTGCCGAGGCAAAAAAACTATTCAAACAAGGCAAAACGGGACACGAAGAAGGGGAAGCTGGAATAGCTTTGCTGCGTGCGCATCGTTCCCTGCCTAAGTATCGTCCGCTCATCAAATTTTTGAGTCAAGAAGGGGTGAAAGTGATGATGCAGAAAGCGGAAAATTTCTACATGCAAGAGCAATCTAAAAATATGCACTTGGTGGATGCACCGCTTTTCTTTACGATAGACGAAAAAAATAGAAATGTCGAACTGACCGATCACGGTTCTGAATACCTAGCGAAATACGTAGACGACGCCAACTTCTTCATCATGCCCGATATGGCAACTCGTATGTACGAAATAGATCAAAGCGAGGAACTGTCAGAATCAGCGAAAGAAGAAGCCAAAACCAACCTAGCACAAGACTTTTCGGTGAAAGCACGTCGCCTGCACGCCACCAGCCAGTTGTTGAAAGCGTATACTTTATTTGTGAAAAATGAGGAATACGTGGTAATGGACGGGCAGGTAAAGATTGTGGATGAGCAAACAGGTCGTATGATGGAAGGGCGTCGCTATTCCGACGGACTACACCAAGCACTGGAGGCGAAAGAAAGTGTGAAAGTGGGTGACATCACCCAAACCTACGCCACCGTG
>JBCDKV010000809.1:0-2379 GCA_038746215.1 Bacteroidota bacterium
ATTCTGAGTATTGCTCAAAACTCGTACACGACTAATAATCGACAGATTAATTTTTTAAATATATGATAATTAATTTTTTTGTGTCTAAATTCCGTAAACACTCAATCCATTGTACAGGATGCGTTAAGTTTCCTAACTTAATGCTATTATCTGCTCGTTTCCTAACGAGCTTTTTAAAGGACTCGTTAGGAAACGAGTAGATAGCAATTTCAAGATAGGAATCTTGAAAGATCATTTTTCTCAATTGAGTATTTACTAAATTCCGACCTCTTGAACCTAACTTCTCACTTAAAATGCCTTGCCCAACACCAGAGAAAAGTTAAGCACCCTAGCTCGCATATCAATAGCTGCGGTGCGTTCCCAATCGGACAGCCAAGCTGTACAGAATACATTTCCTCCGACATAGAATTGGGGACTTAGTTGGTAATTGGCTTGTATTTTGGTGGTCAGTCCAAAGCCATAGCTGGATTTGTAAATTGGGTTTTCTTGATTGTAGGTAATGACACCCGTTGCATCAATTGTTCTCCCACTTGCTGAAGTATGCACAGCTAATTGCCCGCCAATACCTACTCCAAATTGCCATCTATTTTTGCGATACTCGTAGCCAAGTAAAAGTGGGATCGAAAAAATTTGGTGCTGATTGTGGTGCTGCACTTTTCGTTTTTGATAAACGTTCTGCACAGTATCCCGATAGACAAAAGTAGTGTCCCCAGACAGCACATTGACATGGATACCTGCTAAGGCATTTCTAGCTTCTATTTCCTTTCTTTGCTGTGTTTCGTAGTAGAAACGGCTGTTGAGCTGCATCCAATCTAGCCCTGTTTCTACATACAAATTGCGGTGCGGATAATATTTAGCCCTTAGCATCGCATGATGCCCAATCTGTTCTGTTTCCAGTGCCGATCTTTGGCTACCTTCGGAGCTGTTTTCGTCATAAACAGATTGCCAAATATTGATGCCTCCACCTACTTCCAGCCTAAATTTTCCAGTGCGTTTATGTGGCTGGATAAGATTTTCCTGCTTCCGAGCAAGCTCATTTTGAGCGGTAGAAAATACATTTTCTACCGCTCGACCTTCTAGTACCTCCATGTAATCAATGGAGGAAGGAGGCTGTTCAGCAGATTGTATTTGATCTTCTGATGACCATACAATCTTGTTTGTGAAATCGGTTTGAGAGAAGCCGCTCTGCACTGATTCAGGTGATGATGCTTCTATTTTTACAGTGCGCATTGTGTTTTCAGGTGCTGTGTTTGTCGTTATTGTTTTTGCTTGTTGATCTACTAGTTTTGTCGTCTTTATCGCTTGAACTGACTGCTGCTTTTTTTCATCCGCAATAGGTGACATCGCTTTTTGCTGCTGACTTGATATTTGGAAGCTTTCAGTTGTTACCTGCTGATGAGCTTCCGCTGACATGGGAATTGGAAAAGCCGCTATCTGCTTGCTTTGATATTTTTGAACAACAAGGAAAATTGCTAGCAACAACACCAGCAATAGCAACGCAATCAGCGCGCCTTTAGTCCAAATCCTACCAATCAGCACACCTTTACGATCTTTGGACTGATCTTCCATTCGTTCCAATATGCCTGACCGCATTCGCTCCCAACTCAGGTGATCGGGTAAATCCGTATCGGTTCGCAGTATATGTTCTATTTTTTTGTTATGTGCCATAGCCCAACAAATTCAATATTCCTAATTTCACTTTAGCATGCCTTTTAATCCATTTGATCGCTCTAGCTAATTGGGAGCGTGAGGTCTGTACTTTTATATCTAATAGATCACTAATTTCTTGATGAGAATAGCCATCGACCACGTTCAACAAAAAAACCGTACGATAGCCATCGGGCATAGAAGCCAAGAGTTGTTCTAGATCCTTTCGTTTCAAATCTTCTAATACCTGTACGGATTCTCCTCGATCTTCTACTTCTTCTAGCGAGTAGACCACGTGCATTTTATTCCTCGAACGCAACTGCACCGCACAGCGATTGCTAGTGATTTTACTGATCCAAGATTTGAATGCACCTTTTTTAGGATCAAACCTATGGATGGAAGAAAAAATATGGGCAAATACTTCTTGCAGCATATCTTCGCGCTCTACTGGCTTGGTAAAATAATTTTTAATAATTGCATATACATATGGCGCATACGCTTGATAAATCGACCGATAAGCCGCTTCATCTTTGCGTTTACATTGTTCTATGATATGCTTGTTTACTTCCAAGTGTCTGTGTTGAGTCGTTTTGTATTTCCGTCCACAAAACTTTTAGGCATAATTGTTGCGCGATCTCAAGGGGTCGAATTAGGCTCATTTGGAGTATTGCTAAAAACAATTGTCCATGATTGCTTGTAAGTCGCTAAAGTTCCTAACTACGACCTCTGTTC
>JBCDKV010000810.1:0-2377 GCA_038746215.1 Bacteroidota bacterium
AAAGGTAAATTACCGTTGGAAAAACTCAAGAAAGGCAATACGGCATCCCAATAGCCCATTTTGGCAGCTTTGGTTTCTATTTCAGCAATGGCTAGTTTTCGATCAAATATATCGCTGGTTGGATGATTTTCCCAAGCCAATTGTACTAGGAATTCTTGAAAATTATCGAGACTATCTGTGCTTTGGGCTACGGAAACGTAGGAAGCACAACAGAAGAGGAAGATGGTCGTGTAGATGCGCATTGAGTTGTTATTTTATACTGCAAACGGGATAAATCCGTGCAAATGGCCGAATTGTAAAATTGCTCAATTGTCGAATTGATCGTGACGTTCTGTACCATTAGCAGAGTCTACTAATGGTAGGATGGGAGCAATCAATTCAAAATTTTTTCAATTCAATAATTCTACAAAGTGATCAAAGTAAAAATACACTTTTTCATCTCGAATGGAGTATATTTTAGGGATTCAACCGATTAGCTTTAGAGCATGGGGCAACTAAGATTCCTTATAGTTTTCATCAAAATCTTTTAAACGCACGACGATGGCTAAAATGATGTTGAACACCAAATTAGTTGGTAGCATGTAGGCGGCTTCTTGCGGATAATTAGCAACTGCGATCAAGAAGATTACATTGGTTAATGCTAAATAAATAATCTTTATAATCGGGTCTTTTACCCTAAAAAAATAGTGAATGCTGTACCAAAGTGCCACTAAAAACAATGCCAAATATACGATTAACCCCAACCAACCACATTCCACTGCCACTCTTACGTAAGCACTATCGGGCGCAAAATCAGCGAGCCAAGAATTGGCATTGAATCGCCTACCCCACACCCCAATTGTTGCCAGCCCCGAACCCATCGGATGCGATTGTATATACGGCTGAATGAAATTTTGGTTCTTTAAACGCAACTGCATCGAGCTATCGTCTTGCGGACGGAAGGCAGATTGGATGCGGAAAATAACGGGATTGCTGGTTGATTTCAGGGCAAAGACGCCTCCAATCATGGTGACAAATATACCGACGATCAATGTCTTGGTATTCAAATTCATCAGAACATAAAACGCGATCCCAATCACTACCATCAAAATCGGGGTACGAGAACCCGTGTAAGCCATAGAAAGCAACATCGGAAAAGCAGCCACAACTAGGGCAATACGCTTCCAAGTTACAAATTTGGCGGTGGCTAATATCAGGCACAAAATGCCCCAGTATGCCATCGCGATACCAAAAGAAGTTGGGTCGGCAAAGAGCGAAAAGACACGTAAGCGCGACCAAGTAAAATACAACTGATAGCGTAGTGGATCAGCTTGCAGCCAAGCCATTTCTTGCGCACTAAACCCAATGTATTCTTGCTTCAAACCGTAGAGTGCAGAGAGCAGCATGAGCGCAGTGGTCAAAATCAAAAATCGCTTGATGAATTTCAGGCTGTCAATGCTGTGAAAGACAACAAAATAGATAATGAGCCAGAGTGCAAGGGAGCGTACCGCGTAGACCCAGCCCGTAATGGAAGGTGCGGCGGGATTGATGACTTGCAGGAGGTTGTAGAAAATCCAAAGATAGATCATTATGCTGATGGGGTGCGTTGCGAACTTAAAATTGCGTGCCTTGATTAAACGATAGAGCAAGCCCGCCAGTAGTACCAGCAACAGTCCATCTAGTGCCGTTCCAAAGGGAATGGTTGAAAATTTGCGCAGGAAGGTCACAAAAAAGCTAAAGCTTAAGGTTAGCATTACGCCCAACTCTAAATTGAAGAAACAAGCGACCAAAACGGGTGTACCAATGATGAGTCCCAGCAATCCTACACCTCCTTTCAGCCCCAACACACTAACTACCAAAGCCACTACACCTACTATTCCCAGCAAAAGCAAGTAGCCCAAAGGACTATGGAGGTAGCGTGCTGCCAATTGCTCATACACCCATTGCTGTGTGCGCTCGCTCCAAGACTGGAATAGCGCATTGAGCCTTAGTAAAGGCAAATGATCTTGTAGTAGACGCTTGAGCATAAAATAATAGATTCGAGTCAATATTCTATTGACGTGAAATATGACAAACAGTTTCAAAAAAGATGGAGGAACTCTTTGCTATCATTTTATGCAATTGTAATATGAGAAGTATTGCTTGTCTTTCGGTTAAAATTTGCATTGATTCTAAAAATTATAAAGACTTGTTTATCAAAAATTTACACAAAAAACAAAAGCGTATGCCTGTGATATAATGTATTCCTATTTTACAGTCCCATCGGGACAAAATATGGGTAGGAAGTCATAAAACCCCAAATCTAAGCGCCGTAGGTGCGAACTATGGCGAAATCATAGTACGTACCTACGGCACTTAGGGGCATTTTTAGCTTTTTTTCTACCCACAGTCCATCCCT
>JBCDKV010000811.1:0-2365 GCA_038746215.1 Bacteroidota bacterium
CTCTCGGCTGGCGAGGCTTTTCAACATTCTCGTAGTGTTGCTTGCAGAAAAGATTAAGTATCTTTTCAACGAAGAGAACCGCTAGCGGTTGGGATGCTCAGGACGAAAGATGCCGTCATAAATCGGGAAGTTATTATTTGATCGTTACTATGTATTCATAAAAAGACAAGTTTATTCTACTCGTCTTACATCATTTCTGTCCCAAAGGGTCACCCAAATTGCTAATTTTTATGAAATAAAAATGAGGGGCATACTTGTTGCTCAATTTTCTTGCATTGGCTCAGGCTGTTTCCCAGTAAAATATTAACAAAACTGAGATTTCGTACAGCCCTAAATAAAAATTAGCAATTTGAGGCTAAAGTGTCAACTACTTTTGTGATTTAGATAAACATGTCCATAAAAACAAAATGAAAAAAGCAAGTATATTCAGTCTACTTTTGCTAGCACTGCTCGCCTGTCGGGAAGAAGATTTTCAGCCCTTATCTTTCTTTGAAGTGATGACTACCGACTACGATGATCTTTTAGAGACAGTTGCGCTTTCTGCTAGTATTAATAATGGTGGGCAAGAATTGGAATTGACGTATGGGTTTCTTTATTCTCCGACCAATAGCGAGTTGTCCTTCGAGAATACCAATGACGTAGAACAGACATCTGCGGCATCCAAAAGATTTGCTACCAATACTGAGGAAACCATCACGATCAATACAAATGCGGTAGTCGTCGGTCAGCCCTATTTTTATCGGGCTTATGTCCGTTCGGGGGATCGAGTGCTGCTTGGTGAGGTACGGACTTTTGTGGCGGGACAGGAAGTTGGCATTGGTATAGCAGATACCGTGAGCATTAATAACAACACCGCTCGTTTGGAAGGATTTGTAGCAGGCTTATTGAAAAACTACGGGCAGAGTGCTAGCAATCACGGCTATGTCTATGCACCAACAGCCATCAACAGTGATCCCTTACTAGATGCAACGGGCGTGAGGGATACCATGCTCGGCGAACTAGCAGGTGATCGCATTTTTGCGGCTACTGTTGCTGATCTACAATTTAATACCAGCTACACCGCCAAAGCCTTCATACAACTCGCCAACGACCTTACGATCTATAGCGATCCTGTCGTCTTTGAAGTGCGCGATGGTTGGCGATTGTCCGCTAATTTGACGTTGGA
This sequence comes from Bacteroidota bacterium, assembly GCA_038746215.1. Taxonomy (GTDB): domain Bacteria; phylum Bacteroidota; class Bacteroidia; order Chitinophagales; family Saprospiraceae; genus JAAUTG01. The sequence continues at coordinate 1,166 of JBCDKV010000811.1, forward strand.
GGAAGGACTACGCGATGCGATTGCTATGGTTGCCAATGGCAAAGCTTATTTGGGAATTGGTTGTCCGCTGCTATGCGACGATGTCACTCGTATTGCTGGAAATGACCTCTTTGAATTTGATCCTGCACAAGGGCAAACAGAAGAACTCAGCCCATTCAACAGCGCAGAAATACCAGGCGGAAGACTGGGTGGTTTTACGTTCAAGCTCCGCGACACCCTCTATTTTGGTGGCGGTGTATTTTCCTTTAGTGGTTTTCTCTTTGCGCCTGGCGATTTGTACTATTTTTTCCCCGAAAACGAAACGAGTCCTTGGTTGCCCGCTGGCGCATCGCCCTTCTATCCAGCACTGGCACGTTCCAATGCGATTACTTTCACGATTGATGATCGGGTCTTTTATGGATTGGGCGAAGATGAATTCGGGGAAGAACTAAGCGACTTCTACGAATTTGATCCTAGTAAATTGAGCGGTTTTGATAGCCCTTGGATACCTAGAGATAGTTTGCGTCTCTCCATCGATGCGTCCTGCGAAAATATTGTGCAACAAGGTCGAAAAGAAGCCGTGGCTTTTGCTTTGAATGGAAAAGGCTATGTGCTGACTGGATTTGCCAATAATAGTACCCCCGTTGCGGATTTTTGGGAATTCGATCCAAATGTGAATGATGGGACGGGGCAGTGGAATTGTTTGGGGCTTTTTCCAGGCGGAATTCGTACTGGCGCATCTGCTTTTGTCGTGAACGGCAAAGCCTACGTCACGGGCGGCGAAACTTTTGATAACACCTACTATAATGATCTTTGGGAATTTGACGGCACTACCTGGACGAGAAAACAAGATTTCGTAGGGACACCTCGCAAAGATGCCGTGGCTTTTGCACTGAATGGTAAGGGCTATTTAGCTACGGGAAGTTATGAATTTGGGACTAGTACAGGAGTCGTAGATTTACTGCTTTCGGATATTTGGGAGTACACGCCAGCGGACTAAGTTTGGCAATACACTACTGGACAAAGCACAAATTGAAACACTAAGGACACTTAGAAACACTAAGAGCTTGTTTGGAGCAGGATCGAACTGTAAATCAGTAGTTTACGGTTCTGGCGAAGAAAATAATAGCGACTTTATCGAGATAAACGAGCGATTATTTTCAAAGTCAGGTTCGGAAAATATTGGTTTATAGGAAGATAGTGCTCCAAACATGCTCTAAG
>JBCDKV010000812.1:0-2363 GCA_038746215.1 Bacteroidota bacterium
ATTAAAGTAGCATAAGCATCATCACTATCCACTCGATAGCGTTTGCCGCCGTACGTGACCATACCGCCTCTTTTTTTCCATTCAGAAGCTAATAGTAAGTAGCGATTGCTTGCTTTAGGATTGGGACCAAACATCAAATAGCGGTCGTCGCCCGATTCAAAACTAATCGCAAAGCGATCTGCTTTGGGCGTGAACACAAAAACGCCTGGCGTCCCTCGTCGAATAACGACTTTTTCTGTCTTTCCACCGTTGATTACTCTAATTTCGCCATCCTCAATTCTTGACCTACTCGATTCGGCTACTCTTCGCAACACAATATCTTCGGATAGGTAAAACTGAATACGTTTTAATTCCGCCTCCGACCAATCATTTTCTTTGTATAAGCGTTGTGTAAAAGGCGTTAATTTAGGGCTACAAGAGGTCAGAAGGATGCTAAGGACAAAGATTCCAAAAATTGTTTTTTTCATAAGTTGTGTGATTTCTCTGAATAATGTAGTAGAGGAATGGTACACAAATAGATTTACAATTTTGACTTGCTCTTTTTCCCTTTTGGCAACCCATCCGCTAGCGGTTCACTTCGTTGAAAAGATACTTAATCTTTTCTGCAAGCACCACTGTGTGAATGTTATAAAAAGCCTTACAGAACGTAGGCTATGTGCGGTTTTTATGCCTTGATTAAGAAAAAAATAGCCGCCTCAAAATTTGTAAATTTATTTATCTACCATTCCAGATATTAGGCGTGTACGAAGTTCTTAGCAATATTCGAAGTAAGCTTTGGTCAGTCCCTTGAGATTGCGCAACAAGTATGCCCAGATATTTTATGGACGGAAGCACAAATTTTTCTTGATTTTTCTCTAAAAAATCAGAAAAAATTTGTGTTTCCGTCCGAAGAGACTTATTGAGCATACTTGTTGCGCGATTTTCTTACGTTGACTCAGCATTTATTCAAGTGAAATACTAGAAAAGAAAGGACTTCGCACAGCCCTAAATAGATGAAATAAAATGGATTCTATATCCAAATAACTTGTTTTCAGCCTAAAAGTAAAAACCTATATTTTGCTTTAACCGCAAATTAACGAGCCTTACAAAAATGTTACGAACCATTGGGTCGAGGTAAAAAGATGCAAGGTTCTTAAAAAAATGATAAAACGATGCGAATAGAAGCAGACCTAAAACTCGGATTCAAAGATGTATTAATTCGTCCTAAGCGTTCCACCCTGAAATCTAGGTCGGAGGTTTCGCTGGTGCGAACCTTTCGTTTCATGCACAGCGATAACGTTTGGGAAGGTATACCCGTCATTGCCGCCAATATGGATACAGTGGGGACTTTTGAAATGGCAACAGCCCTAGCGCAACACCACTTATTCACCACAATACATAAGCATTACAGCATTGAGCAGTGGCGTGACTTTCTAGCTACCCAAGAAGTTGATACAATTCATCATTTAGCAGTCAGCACGGGAACGGGGCAGCAAGATGAGACAAAACTCCATCAATTAATGCAGGAGTTTCCACAACTGAAATTCATTTGTATTGATGTTGCCAATGGTTATTCGGAGCATTTTGTTGATTTTGTTAAAAAGACGAGAGCGGCGCATCCCGATAAAGTAATCATGGCGGGAAATGTCGTGACGGGTGAAATGGTAGAAGAACTTTTGCTGGCAGGTGCAGACATCATTAAGGTCGGGATTGGGCCAGGATCGGTTTGTACGACTCGGGTGAAAACGGGCGTTGGCTATCCTCAATTATCTGCCATCATTGAATGCGCAGATGCTGCTCACGGATTGGGTGGTCATATCATTTCGGATGGCGGCTGTACCGTGCCTGGCGATGTCGCGAAAGCTTTCGGTGGTGGTGCAGATTTTGTCATGCTCGGCGGCATGTTTGCGGGACACGACGAAAGCAGCGGCGAACTCATCGAAAAAGACGGTCAATCCTACAAACGCTTCTATGGCATGAGTTCTTCCACGGCTATGGACAAATACGCAGGTGGCGTCGCTAACTATCGAGCCTCCGAGGGCAAAACCGTAGAGGTCCCTTACCGTGGTGCAGTAGCCGCCACCGTTATGGATATTTTGGGCGGTATCCGTTCTACTTGTACTTATGTAGGTGCAAAAAAGTTAAAGGAACTGACCAAACGCACAACTTTTATTAAGGTGCAGGAGCAGGAGAATCGGGTGTTTCAGTAGTTGTTACTCTTTTAAATATGCGAATAACGGGTAAAATACTCCATTTTGTGGTAGTAGCAGCTCTACTAAAATTTTGGGTAGTCCTATATTTGTAAGGCTGCATGCGCTCTTGCTCTCTGCGTACTTTGCAAGTTTTGCGTGTAACATAGCCTTACATTTGCAGCACTACCAAAT
>JBCDKV010000813.1:0-2361 GCA_038746215.1 Bacteroidota bacterium
CACAACTTCTTGTCCAATAATTTCCATAGGATCGTAGAATTTAGCAATACCCGAAACCACACTACGCACTTCAAAGCCCAAATCTACTGTCAAATGTAGCAGTTTATTGGCTTTTTTTACTTTTTGCGCAGCAATGATCGTACCCGTTCGTAGATCAATCTTTGTGAAATCGTCAAATTGAATCGTATCGGCAACGGGCTGATAGTCAATGCCTTGGTTCTCTTTTTTGGTGTCTTCCAGCTTTTGTACTTGTGCAGCGATCACTTCGTCGGGAATTCGAGTGAATAAATGACTCGGTTGATTCAATTGATGCCCAATATCAACAATTGCCTTTTGTGCTTTCAATTGTTGCAAAATATTTTCTAACTCGCCCTGCTCATCAATCTTAGGCAAATTCAGAATGGTTTGTAACTTATCAGAAGTGAAAGGCAAAAACGGGCGACCTGCCACACTCAATACTGCCACGTATTGCACCGCTAAATTCATTACGATTTTTACCCGCTCTGGATCAGTTTTGACCATTCGCCACGGTTCATTGAACTGTAGCAATTGATTGCCCGCCGAAGAAATTTCCATCAATTCACCTAGTGCCGCTCTGAATTCAAATGCTTCTATGTGCTTGCCTAGGCGTTCCAAGCGCGACGCCAGTAGCAATAGTTCTGCTTTGAACAGCACTTGTTCTCCCAATTCATTACTACCATTAATCGACGCATCAGTATCAAATTCAGGAACTACTCCGCCGTAATATTTATTCGTCAATACGATGACGCGATTCACAAAATTGGCAAAGTTGTTGACCAATTCGTTGTTGTTGGTCTCCTGATAGCCCTTCCACGTAAATTCACTATCACGCTGCTCGGGCATATTTTTGATCATATTGTAGCGCAACTCATCCTCTTTGCCCTCAAATTCTTTCACGTATTCGTGCACCCAAACCGCCCAATTGCGGGAAGTAGAAATTTTATCGCCTTCCAAATTCATAAACTGATTAGCAGGTACGTTCACAGGTAGGATATACTGCCCCGTCGCTTTCAGAATAGCTGGAAAAATCAAGCAGTGAAAGACGATATTGTCCTTACCAATGAAATGAATTAGTGCGGTATCCTTGTCTTGCCAGTAGGGTTTCCAATCTTTGTTATTGTCCAAAGCCCACTGTTTGGTGGAAGAAATATAGCCAATCGGCGCATCCATCCAAACGTATAGTTTTTTACCATCCGAGCCAGGAATATCTTGCGGCACATCTATGCCCCAGTCCAAATCACGCGTCATCGAACGCGGTTGCAAGCCATTATCCAGCCAAGACTTGCATTGTCCCAGCACATGATTCTTCCATTCATTCGGATCATGCAATTGTTCGCCATCCAATACGCCCGTTTCTATCCATTCTCTTAACCATTTTTCATATTGATCCAATTGCAAAAACCAGTGGGTCGTTTGCTTTAAAATGGGTGTTTCACCCGAGAGCGTAGAACGCGGATTTTTGAGTTCCGTTGGACTCAGAGCAGAGCCACAATTTTCGCATTGATCGCCGTAGGCTTCTGGATGATTACACACGGGGCAAGTACCAATGATGTAGCGATCTGCTAAAAACTGGTCGGCAGAGATATCATAATACTGCTCGGTGGTTTTTTCTAAAAATTCGCCTTTGTCGTAAAGGGTTTTGAAAAATTCCTGCGAAGTTTCGTGATGGAGTGGAGCAGAGGTTCGATGATAATGATCGAAGGAAATGCCAATGCGCTGAAAAGTATCTTTGAAAATTTCGTGATATTTATCAATGATCTCCCGTGGGGTGATGCCTTCTTTTTTTGCCCGAATAGTAATCGCCGCCCCGTGTTCGTCAGACCCTCCGATGTATACTACGTCTTTGCCCATCAGTCGCAAATAGCGCACGTAAATATCCGCCGACAGATAAGCACCTGCTAAGTGTCCGATGTGTAAAGGTCCGTTGGCGTAGGGTAGGGCAGAGGTTACAAGATAACGTTTCGGTGCTGTCATTTTTTATGATTTCAGTAATTGCGTTTTTTATTAAGTAATTTGACAAAATTAAGTTTGTTCGTGTTTATTTCTGATTCTTGTAATAGGCGTGCACGAAGTCCTATTTTTCTTAACATTTCACTTAAAAATAGCCTGAGTCAATGCCAAAGAATCACGCAACAATTATGCTTGGTAAATCTCTTCGGACGGGAACACAAAATTTCACTATTTTTCTCTAAAAAAAATAGTGAAATTTTGTGTTCCCGTCCATAAAAACCCTTTAAGCATACTTGTTGCGCGATCTCAAGAGCTTTCTCAGACTTGTTCCGAGTGTTACTCAAAACTTCGTACATGCCTAATTCTTATAAGGAAAATACTATCTAAAAA
>JBCDKV010000814.1:0-2358 GCA_038746215.1 Bacteroidota bacterium
ATCGCCCAACAAGTATGAAAAATGTATTTTTCTGCCCGGAAACACAAATTCAAACTTATTTTTTGGATAAAAATAAGTTTAAATTTTTGTTTCCGTCCGAAGGTACTCTCTGGGCATACTTGTTGCTCAATTGTCTTGCATTGATTCAGACTGTTTCCGAGTACAATCTTAAGAAAAAACAGGACTTCGTACTGCCTTAATGCTCAACTAGGCATTTCTAGCATCTGATTGCTAGCTATCCTGTAAGACTTGCGCGATCCGATTCGGATAATCCGTAATGATGCCATTGACTCCTAGCTCCATTAACACTTTCATACGTTCGGGATCATTCACTGTCCAAGGAATGACTTTAATGGATTTTGCCTCAGCTTGTCGTATCATTTTTTCATCTACTAACTGGTGATAAGGGCTGTAAATATTGGGCGTGAACCCTAATATTTTCAGATTTTCTTCCAAATCACTGGCTTCTTCCACCAAAAACGCAAGCGAAATACCAGGATCAATGCGATGTGCTGCTTGCAAAGCCCTGACATCAAAGCTCTGAATCGTAGCGCGATCTTTGATAGTCAGGCGATTGAGTTCGTCAATTAGCAAAGTCGCAAATTTTTCAGGCGTCGGATGAAAAATGCCATCACCTTCGGGCGTCGTTTTGATTTCGATATTGTAACGAATGGCGGGGCGATTTTTTTTCGCTATTTGTTGCTCCACAACCTTTACTACATCGAGAAAACGGGGCTTAATAGCACTGAATGTTGCTTGCTCAGGAAAACGCTCGTTGCCCTTTTTTCCACAATCGAATGCAGACACCTGCAAATAATCCATCTCGTAGATGTTGTAAGATCGCTCTTGGTTTTTGGCTATCGGCTTTCCTTCTTGATCCATACAAATCTCGGCGGACATCCACGGTTCGTGCGATACCACTAGTGATTCATCTTTAGACACCACCAAATCTAGTTCTAAAGTAGTAATAGCTGGAAAATCCAGTGCACGCATAAATCCTGCGACGGTATTTTCAGGTGCTAGACCTCTCGCCCCGCGATGACCTTGCCAGTCAAAGTCCTCTGGCGATGAATTAACGATTTCTATTTCATTCGGCATGGTATCGTTTGCTGTTTCTGGTTGCTGCTTAGCTTCTTGACAAGCAAATAGGAATAGAGCTAAAAAAAGGCATGAAAATCGCATATTTACAAGTTTAACCAAACGCAAAAAGTAAGTTGATACTTTGGTCTCAAGTTGCTAATTTCTGTAAAGTATTGAAAACCATGGAAAAAATTTATAATTGCCTGATTATCAATTTACTATGAAATAAGCAAAAAAATCGCGCAACAAGTATGCTCGGTAAGTCCCTTCGGACGGAAACACAAATTTTTCCTGAAAAATTTGTGTTTCCGTCCATAAAAAATCTCTAGGCATACTTGTTGCGCGATCTCAAGGGATTCATTAAGGCTTATTTTGAGGATTGCTTAGAACTTCGTACACGCCTGAATAAAAATTAGTGATTTGGGTGTCTCTTTTGGGCAGAAATGGTGTTGTTTCCGTCTGTAGGGACTTTTAAAAACAGAATGAGTGAATAAACTTGCCGCTATTTTTTAAAACAGAAAGGAGTAAATGTTCGTATCAATTCAAATTTTGCGCTAATTGAATGACACAAATGTAGGAAAGTATGCGCTAAAAATTAGAAAATCATACCCTTTTGGTCTATGCTAATTCAACATCTATCGACTTTTCGTGGTTCTACAAAAAGATTTATACTCGTTCGTCGTTGATAAGAAAAAGAACTAATCGTTCAGTCTACCCGATCAGATCGGAATGAGAGCTGAACATGTGAACTAAATTTTAGATAAAAAGAAATCCAAAGATTATGAAATTGAAACCACTTAATCTACTGCTGGGCATGGCACTATTAGTCCTCGGCATTTTCATAGGCGGTGCTTGGAAAAATTCAACAAATGAAGCTACGGATGATACGGCCGCCGTGGTGCAAAAAGAAAGATCGGAATCTGCTATTTCCGTGACGCCTGCTAGCAATAGTATCTTACCAGATCGACTTAATCAAGGGGAAGAATCCACGATACGCCTGTTTGAAGAGGCAGCACCTTCGGTGGTATTTATCACAACTACCTCCTTTCGGCGAGACTATTTTAATCGAAATGTAACAGAAATTCCTAGTGGTACGGGTTCTGGCTTTGTTTGGGATAAAGCTGGACACATCATCACTAACTATCACGTCATCCAAAGTGTTATCAAACAAAACGGCGGCGGTATTAGCGTCACTTTCTACGATCAGAGTACTTGGGATGCCGAAATTATCGGAACTGCACCAGAAAAAGACCTCGCTGTACTGAAGATTGATGCACC
>JBCDKV010000815.1:0-2352 GCA_038746215.1 Bacteroidota bacterium
CATCGTACTGATGCCATCTTTATTAGGTCCTAATCCACCACTAATGCTATAAATATCGTGTCGGTAAGTAGGTTGTGCGAAAAGGCTAAATCTTTCGTCCAATTCACGCTCTATGCCAAAGCCCAAATTAAAGGTGTAATAGCTCTCATCTTTGAATTTACCACCGTGAAACAGTCCGTCAGAAAATTTCTTTTGGCGCAATTGATAAGACTTAGGATTGGGGGAAGGCTCGGAATTAGCGTCGAATAACTTTTGCTGGTTCTGACTCAAAATCACTTTCTGTTGGCTATGTGCGCCTGTGTAGACATTCAGCGCTTGAGCGGGGGCAGCGTAGACATCGTAGTTGGACTGCACTGCTAAGTTGAGACTCATTCCCGCAGTAGCATAAAAATGCCATTCTTCTTTTTGTAAGAAATTGTAATGTAGCTGCAAAGGAATCTGAACCACGTCTATTTCCATGTTGATCAAATCCTCAATTTTGTCCCCGTAGCGGACGGCACTATTATCTGTCGGCGCATATCTTTTTCGATTATACGCTATTCCCGTTTCGATTTCCATGCGTCTACCTCTCCATCCAAAGGAGATGCCACCACCATAGCCTAGCGCATTTTGACTCCTAGGATCGAGATCGAATATCTCATCGTAAGGCGTTTTGATGTGATCTACATTGCTGTTGGCATAGATACCCAAGCGGAAATGCTTTTTCTTCTTGAAAGGTGTTTTCGTTATGGTAATTTGCGCTAGTAGATCATTTTCTAAAAGTGGAATATCTTCATCTACTGCTAGAGCAGCAATTAGTCCCTCCGAGTTAGAAATACCAATTTCTGTAAGTCTTGCTTTGATGCTTTCAATTGAATGATCTGTTACCTTGTTGCTAGCAATCAACTCGGCTTGGTTTTCCTCCAATGCTACTAGCGGAATGATCGTACGATTAGGTACATCTGAGTTCGCCAAAAATGCCTGCGCTGCGTCATCAGTGGGAGGAACGAATATATTGCCACTAGTCGTAAGTGGAACATCCGTCTCTGTTAACTGGTTAGATTCTGATATGGTTGGTGAGAAAGTTATTTGCTCTTTATTGGCTATGTTTGTCGCTTCTAATGCCTCGTATTTGCTAGTTTTGTTGGGGAAAAATTGAACAAACGTAATTAAAATTAAAAATACCAGTAGTAATTCGGAGGCTTTGTAACGAATGAGTTGATGTCTGAGTACTGATTCCTGTTCCAAGCGATGGGCAAGCAGATTCCAATAGGTAGGCTGATAGCTCATTTCTATATCGGAAAGCTTACGTCTCACATTATCATCAAAACTTTCTTCGGCGTTGGTGGCATCCAATTTCTGTTCCAGTGCATCCCAAGACCCCGCCCTGTAAGGCACGTCCAAATTTCCCAGCTTGTCTCCAATTATTTTATCCAGATCTTTATTTTGCATACTCCGAATAACTTGTCTTCAACAGTGATTTCAATTTTGTTCTTGCCTTGACTAAATTGGAACGAGAAGTACTTTCCGAAATGCCCAATTTATCTGCAATTTCCTTGTGTGCATAGCCCTCAATTACATAGAGGTTGAATACCGTACGATAAGCAGCCGATAGTTGCTGAATCGCCTCTAGTATCTCTCGCTCCGAACATTGACTGATGGCATCTGCGTCGTCAGAAGAAAGCGTGTGTGCTTCCTCTATATCTTCGGTTCTCCTACGTACTTTTTTGCGATAAGCATCTATACAAGTATTCACCATAATGCGACGCATCCAAGCACTAATAGAAGTGCCACTTTGGTATTTCCCGATGTGGCGAAAGACCTTCATAAAACCTTCGTGCAGCAGATCTAGTGCTTCATCTTCCGAATCCGCATAGCGCATACATACACCCATCATTTTACCATAATAGGTTTCGTACAACTCCTGCTGCGCCCACCGTTCCTTTCGGCGGCAAGCAGCAATCAAATCACGTTCGTGATTACCAATGGATAGACTGATGTCCATATACGATCACTTTTATTGAAAGCTTTCAATTATTACCCTAACGATGCTAATGCTTATTTTGCTGCTTGTTTAAAGTGTGAAAGTGGAGACTTTGATGAAGACAAGTAAACTCTAGCTCGTAAAACTAGAATTTAGTGGGTTTTTCTATTGTTTATTAGGCTTTTATATATTTTAATTAAAAATATAAGCTGAAAATGCTTGTAGAATAGCTCAACAATAGCCAAATCAGTTGATTCTAAAAATTATTCTAGAATGAATTTACTGTCCCTTTTGCTTTTTAAAAATTTAGGGTTAATGAATATTGCGAACATAGATCCTTATTCAATTTTTAATTCAAACTAGGGGTTTTGGGGTTTTGGGGTTTTGGG
>JBCDKV010000816.1:0-2349 GCA_038746215.1 Bacteroidota bacterium
CGTTAAGGCGAGTTTATTTTGTTTAGTCTTTTTAGGGCTTTTGGAACGTTAAGAAAGAAATTAAGTCTTGATTTTTTTGTTTCTTTTTGTATCAAGACAAAAAGAAAAGGCTGATTTTTGTCAAAATGTCCAGTAGTCTAACTAAGAGCATAGTTGGATTACTATCTTCCTGTAAACCAATATTTTCCGAACCTGACTTTCAAAATAAAATATATGCAATTTAGTCAATTTTTATATCTAGTTTTTCCACTCCTTCTGTTGTTGAGTGCTTGTGGTCAAGAAGAACCAATCGTAGCAGTAGAACCCGATCCAGAACCAGAGACAGACACTTCTTCGATGATTGATTTTTCCAAATTAGACCCAAGACTCCCTACTTTTGTCTCCATAGACGACACGACGCCAGAAGGCATGAAATGGGAACAAGTGGACGAGCTATCGGATGAGTTTATTATTTGGAACGAGGATAAATGGTTCAAGCCGCTTTGGAATTACGGTGTACCCGTCGAAATGCGGGCGGAAAACTCTGGTGTGGTGGACGGTAATCTATTCATCAAAGCAACGCTGATCGAAGGCGCAGAGCGTTGGTTTCAGACTTCTAGGGTGCAATCTAAGCGTCAAATCAATTACCCGATGTACACGGAGAGTCGCATCAAGACGGCGCATATTTCTGCTTACAATACCTTTTGGATGAACAATGGTGATATTGACAACCGCAATGAAATTGACATCATCGAAAATAACTCCAAACCTTCTTGTGGTTGTCAGCCCGATTTTCCGTGGCAGATGAATTCGCAGTATTTCCACGTCATTGATAGTGATACCAAGCGCAACAAAGGCAATTTTGACAACCGAAATCTTTCTGACAATAATCCGCTGAAAGGTGTGTCATGGAATGAAGACTACCATATCGTTGGCGTATGGTGGAAAAATGAAACAGATATGCAGTTTTATCTGGATGGTGAACCCGCTGGCAGCGTCGTTTCAGAAAGAGACTTTACCAGACGACTGAACCTTATTTGGGATTTATGGACCATCGCCGAAAATTGGTCGGGTGGCATTGCTGCACAACAGGACTTGCTGGATGAAAACCTCAATACGATGAAGGTGGATTGGGTCAGGACTTGGCAATTAGTAGAGGAGTAGCGGGTAAACTTATCTATTTTCTAACTTACACTACTGGACACTAGGGCAAAATAAACCACTAAAGCACATAAGATAATTCACTGAAAATCACAATATAACATCTATGTGTTTCTATGTAGTACATACTTGTAAAAGTTTGCGCAAAAAACAAGACTTTTGAAACAAGTAGCACGTAAATAATTGATTATAAAACATATAGCCACAGTAGAAACACATAGTTTTTTTGCAAAAAAACGCTACTCTATGTGTTCTATGTTTCTATGTGTTTCAAAAAAAGTACGTGTTGCAGCTTCGCTGCTATAAGACTATGTCTATGTGTTTAAAATTAAAAATGTCCAGTAGTGTATTTCTAACTCAAAATATCTTTCACCACATGCCCATGCACATCCGTCAATCGAAACCGTCGTCCTTGATGCTTAAAGGTCAATCGCTCATGATCGACACCCATGAGATGCAGTAGGGTCGCATGAAAATCATGGACGTGCACAGGATTCTCCGTAATATTGTAGCTGAAATCATCGGTTGCGCCATAAGTCATGCCGGGTTTGATGCCTGCCCCTGCCATCCACATCGTAAAGCAACGTGGGTGATGGTCGCGACCGTAAGTTTTGTTGGTTAACTTTCCTTGTGAATAAACGGTTCTTCCAAATTCACCGCCCCAAATGACGAGTGTATCTTCTAGCATACCACGCTGCTTTAAATCTTGCAACAAAGCTGCCGTAGGCTGATCGGTCATTTTGCAATGTCTTCGTATGCCGCCTGGCAGCCCTACGTGATGATCCCAACCTCGCTGATACAATTGCACAAATTTTACGCCTTTCTCTAGCAATCTTCTCGCTAGCAAACAGTTGGCAGCATAAGTGCCAGGATCGCGACTCTCTTCACCGTACTGCTCAAAAATGTAATCAGGTTCGTCGGAAAGATCGGTCACTTCTGGCACGGACGTTTGCATACGGAACGCCATTTCGTACTGCGCAATACGGGCATTGATTTCTGGATCACCAAAAGCATCGTGCTGAATGTTGTTCAACTGTTTCAAATACTCTAGCATTCTAGCACGATCATTTCCATCGTAATTTTCAGGATTGTTCAAAAACAAAACAGGGTCTTTACCCGAGCGGAACTGTACGCCTTGATGCTCGGTCGGTAGAAAACCATTTCCCCAAAGTCGCGCATACAAAGGTTGTCCCCCACCCTTCTTAGAAA
>JBCDKV010000817.1:0-2343 GCA_038746215.1 Bacteroidota bacterium
CAAATTGGCTCGCCCGACGATCCTTTTGACATCCCCGCATGGCTCGAAAAACGCTTGCAAGCAGATCAGGAAGTTTGGCAAAATTTTCAGGCGTTCCCCCATTTCTATAAACGCCTCAAAGTAGGTTGGATTTTAGAAATTGGTACTGCACCCAGTCGACAAGCAGACAAAGAGAAACGTATTGCCTATCTGATTAAAATGACAAAGCAAGGAAAGATGTACGGAACGCAGCCGCTGAAATGATGTGTTCTTTACTTGCTGACACAAAACAATTTTGCTGGTCGAAACATTACTATATTTGCAAATTAATTATATAAATTCATTACGACAACTTTCATAGAAAAAAAGAAATATGACACCGAAGTCGGTCGCATTCTACACACTGGGTTGCAAACTGAATTTTTCTGAGACTTCTACGATTGGTAGGCTGTTTGAGGAAGCGGGCTATCGTGAAGTGAACTTCAAAGATGGTGCGGATATCTACGTCATCAATACCTGTTCTGTCACCGATTTTGCAGACCGAAAATGTAGGAAAACGGTGCGCCAAGCCTTACGTCGTTCACCGCACGCTTTCATCGTTGTCATTGGTTGTTATGCACAGCTCAAACCAGAAGAAATCTCCAACATCCCAGGTGTAGATTTGGTGTTAGGAGCGGCAGAGAAGTTTCGCCTGTTAGAATATATTGACGACCTGAGCAAAGCACCTGATAAAGGCATGGTGCGCGCTGGGGAAGTACGCCAAGCCAATAGCTTTGTCAATGCGTTCAGCTTTGGAGACCGAACCCGTTCTTTCCTGAAAGTGCAGGATGGTTGCAACTACAAATGTTCTTTTTGTACCATTCCATTGGCAAGGGGAAAAAGTAGGAGCAGCAGCATCGCAGCCGTGCTGAAAGACGCTCGAAAGATTGCAGATATGGGCGTGAAAGAAATTGTGCTGACGGGCGTAAATATTGGTGATTTTGGCAACGGAGGAGAAGTAGTCGAAGGTATTCGTCCTAAGAAAGAAGCGATGTTCATTGATCTTATCCGCGAACTGGATACGGTAGAAAATATTGAACGCTTCCGCATTTCGAGCATTGAGCCGAATCTTTGCTCCGATGAAATCATCGAATTTGTGGCGCAATCCAAACGCTTTGTCCCTCATTTCCATATGCCTTTACAGTCGGGAAATAATAAGCAACTCAAAGCGATGCGTCGCCGCTATAAAAGGGAATTGTATGCGGATCGCGTCACAAAGATCAAAGCACTGATGCCACATTGCTGCATTGGTGTGGATGTAATTGTGGGTTTCCCTGGCGAAACGGAAGAGGATTTCCTAGAAACCTATCGTTTCCTCAACGATTTACCGATTTCTTACCTACACGTATTCACCTATTCCGAAAGGGCAAATACATTGGCAGCTAACATGCCAAACCCAGTAAATATCGAAGATCGAAGAAAGCGCAACAAAATGCTGACGATTCTTTCGGACAAAAAACGCCGTCATTTTTACAGACAACATCTAACGGAAACTCGACCCGTACTATTTGAGAAAAGCAAGGTGGATGGTAAAATGACTGGCTTCACGGACAACTATATTAAGATCGAAACGCCTCTGCAAACGGATTTGCTTAATACCATTGCGCATTTTCAGTTAGACGCAATGACGGCAGCAGCTACTGTGAATGGTCAAGTTAGGCAGCTTGAATTGGTTTGAGCGAGTTGAGTTAGGTTACAGGTTACTTTACTACTGGACACCAAGAGTAGGATAAACTGCTAAGGCTCGAAAGTGCAAGCACAAGTATCAAGTGAAAGTTCAAAAAGCGACGAGGACAAAAGCTTTGTTTTTTTGACAAGTCTATATATCCACTTGATTCTCAAAAGACTCTTCGGACAGAAATGATGCTGGTTTTTGAGTGATAACTGATATAAATTCTAGCAAAGCTCTTTAGATTGTGCAACAAGTATGCCCAAAGTTTTTTGTGGACGGAAACACTCACTGAACATACCTGTTGAGCGATTGTTTTGCATTGACTCGAGCTATTCCTAAAAAACATGTTAAGAAAAACAGGACTTCATATAGATTAGGAGTTCAGCAGTAAACAAATAAACGACGTCAACAGCTTAAACAAGAGAGCTCTATTTCGATTACCAAACTAATCTAAAGCAACTGCTCGGCAATTTTCAAGACCTACCTTACCGATCCAGCGCATTTACTCCTTATTCGCTAACTGACCGCAAGCGGCATCTATGTCTTTACCACGACTTCTACGAACAGTGACGGCTACTCGTTTTTTACTGAGATAAGCAGCAAAACGATCCAGTCGATCTTCGGAAGACTTTACGAAATCTGTGCCACCAATC
>JBCDKV010000818.1:0-2337 GCA_038746215.1 Bacteroidota bacterium
AAAATCGCGCAACAAGTATGCTCGGCTAGTCTCTTCGGACGGGAACACAAATTTTTCCTGAAAAATTTGTGTTCCCGTCCATAAAAAAACCTTTGAGCATACTTGTTGCGCGATCTCAGGAGCTTTACTAAAAACTTGTTTTGAGTGTTGCTTAAGACTTCATATATTCCTAATTGATAATCAAAGAGCTGTCTTAGCTAACGGCTAACAGCCAATAGCTAACAGCCAGTTCAGTTGCCAGCAATCACTGAGCCTTTACTTTCCGATACTTATCCATACGCTCCATTGCTTTCCCTTCGTAATAGCGTTGTAGTTGCCAAAGCGGACGCTCCAAAGTTTTTTCCCACTCGAATAGTTTTTTGTAAAGTGATCTAACTTTTTCGGGATGGGCAGCGGCTAGATTGTCTACTTCTGAAATATCTTCGGCAAGGTTATAGAGTTCGGCGGGACGGTCTGGGAAGCGAAGCATTTTCCAATCACCCTCCCGAATGGCGGCGCGATTCTCTTTTTTCCAGTAGAGTGTTTGGTGTGGTACTCCTTGTTTTTCTTGCAAAATGTAGGGCAATAAATGAACACCATCTATCGCTTCCAAATCTTCTTTTGCGCCTCCTGCAATCTGATAGAAAGTGGGTAGCAAATCCAGCGTACTGATCGGCGAGGGATAGACCGTATTGGCTGGAATGACACCTTCCCAACGCATCAAAAAAGGAATGCGAATGCCACCTTCCAAGTGATTGGCTTTTGTGCCGCTGAGTGGATCATTGATCGAAGCATTGCTATCGGTCGGGCCACCGTTGTCATTGATAAAGACGATTAAGGTATTTGCCGCTAAATCCAAGGTTTCTAGCTTGTCGATCACTCGGCCGCAAGCTCGATCCATAGACAAAGTCATAGCAGCTAGTTTTTGACGTTTTCCTTTCAGATCAGGAAATACTGCAATGTCTTCGGGCATGGCTTGCATGGGACTGTGTACAGCATTGAAAGATAGTACAGCAAAAAAAGCTTGTTGCTGATTGCGTTCTATAAAGGCGATGGCTTCATCGGCAAAGGCGTCGGTGAGGTATTTTTTGGTTTCTCCAAAATTGCGAAAGCCCCGTTCCAAGAAATCCTCTGTTTTTTGATTAGGACGATTTTCGTTGAATTCAAAATAGCTCCTGGCACCGCCCCGAAAACCATAAAATTCATCAAATCCTCTTTTCGTCGGATGAAAGCGATCTGCATTACCTTGGTGCCATTTACCGAATATGGCAGTTCGATAGCCCAAAGACTTTAGGTAGTCTGCCATCGTTTTTTGATCTAGTGGTAGTCCCATTTCTGTTAAGCAAGATGAACTCATTGCCTTTGGCACGTTATTTTCTTCAAAACCAAAACGTTGTTGGTACTTACCCGTCAGTAGACCCGCTCTAGAGGGACCACAAACCGCTGCTGTCACGTAAGCTTGTTCAAAGCGCATACCTCGAGCAGCTAGACGATCTAAATGTGGGGTTTTCATCACTTTACTGCCTTGAAAACCAAAGTCGGCATAGCCTGCATCGTCGGCAATGATGAGTAGGATGTTGGGAGGACGAGTAGTGTCTTTCTGGGCTTCGACACAAAAATAGGAAAGAGAAAAGAAGAGTAACAGCAGGATGTATTTGTCTATCATTGGTCCGTATTTTTAGAAAGATTTCGGGAAGAGCAGGTAAGTTCAGCCCTTCTGCTTTGTAGCTATTGATTCGCTAAGATAATAGTAATAAAAATAGTTCCAAAACAGTGACCAAATTCAAAATTGCAGTCTTTAGTTGGATTTAAATTTGAAGTACCAAAAGCAACTGAAAATTTAGGGTTTCAAATCAATGATCCTGATAGCGCTTAGTAGTCATTCAAGTTAATGATGTCAGGCGGAATTTGAGGGAGTTTTGGATTTAAGCAAGGCATGAAGGAATGTAAGTTCCTGAACCCGAAGGGATGAGTGGCTAAGCATAGCCATAGCTACGATGAGGCTTTTTCCTTCAAGCAGTTGGGGTCTTGGGGGTCATAACTGTTTGACCAGAAATTCAAAAATCGCCAAATTACCCGACAGGATTAGCTTGAAAGACTACTTAGTGCGAAATTAGGTGTTTTCATGGTGTATAGTTATAGTAGGGATAGATGCAAAAGTATCTATCTACTTTTATTCACTTAAATTCAGCATAATAATCATGCAGACTAAAGCACAGAAAAGAACAGCCGCCAAAAAACAAGCAGAAGCCGTAAAAGCACAAAGAAAAGCAACGAGAGATGCCAGAAAGCGATCCGTTGAATCTATGAGTAACGGGAAAAAAGCGACCATTTTCAGTGAACATGGGCATCAGCGGG
>JBCDKV010000819.1:0-2333 GCA_038746215.1 Bacteroidota bacterium
GTCTGACTGTTTTCGTTGTATAAGCATTCTCAAAAGTGGACACGTTTTTAAAATTCCCCTAAGCAGAAAGTCTTTTCACCTTTGAAAAAAGACTTTCTGCGAATCTTGGAAACGAGATCCTCTATTTTCTATTTGTGTCCACTTTTGAATAAGCATTTTGCGCTTCGGACGGCACATCAATTCCATGACATGAAAAAAATTGCTACACTACTCATTGCTTTATCGTTTTTTATTGCTTCCAATGCACAAGAACATCCCATTATTGATACCTTAAAAAACAAACTGTACCTGAGCAGCGATACTACCAAAGCTATACTCGCCTTCCAGATCGCTAATTATTATATGCGCTACCATAGTTCGATGGACTCCATTCAGACTTATATTGATTTAGGACTGCAATACAGCGAACGATATCATTTTGAGCCAGGAAGAAACCGCTACCATTTTCTATCGGGACAAATGTATTTGCAGCAAGAAGATTACGGCGCAGCTTTGCAGGCGTTTCAGAAAGCAGAGGAGATCGTAGCGATAGATAACAACCAGCGTGCTTTATCCATGATATACAATGCACAAGGAGCAGTTTACGCAGCAATGGAAGACTACGAAAAAGCCAACGAAAACTACGTGAAAGCTGCGCAAATCGGTGAATCTATTGGTCTATCTAAATTACTAGCATCTATCTATTCTAATCTTTCTATCGTTAATACGCGTGGTAAGTATTTTGAGCGTTCTTTGATGTATGACCATAAAGCTTTATCCGTTTTACAGGGAGATTTAAACAAAGAAGACAGCCTCGTCTTAGTCACAACATTACTCAATACTGCTGCTACCTTCAAAAATCTAGGCAAGCTGGATAGCGCACGTATTTACAATGATCAAGCAACAGATTTAGCGAACTTTATGGCATACGATAGAGGTCTAAAGCGTGCTTTCAATTCAAGAATGGTCATAGAATTAGCGGCAAAAAATTACGCGCAAGTGCTGGCTTATGCCGATCGACTAACAGAGCGTTTGGCGAACTATCCTTCTGCTAAAAGTGATTGCTCTGTTGCAAGTAGCGTACCGTATTATCGCAGTCTAGCCTACCATCATTTGGGACAACATAGTGAGGCGATAAAGCAGGCTCATTTGACTATGGAGCAGGCTGGAGAATGTGGTATCGCAATAACTTATAATGCTTTGCACGCTTTGATTGAAGCCTATAAAGGGGCAGAACAATATGAGACTGCTTTTGAGTATCAAGAACAATATAATGAGGTAGAAGATAGCATTACCAGTACGAGCAATAAAACTAAAATCCAAGCACTGCAAAGTCTCTATGAAAGTGAAAAGAAGGAACGAAAACTGGCAGAATTGAATCAGCAAATGAGCATGCAAAGTCTTCAGATCAAACAGCGTAATTTCCTGATACTTGGTATTGTTGCGGTTGCTTTGCTCGCTATTTTTTCGATTTACTTATTCAGCCAACAACGCATCCTCAAAAATAAGCGCATCGCCAGCGAAGCAGAACAACGCCTCTTGCGCTTACAGATGAATCCACATTTTCTATTCAATGCGCTTTCCTCCATACAAACCTTTTTGTTCGATAAAAAAGATACTACCAAAGCAGTCGGTTATCTGTCTAGATTTGCAGAGTTGATGCGACAAATACTCGAATACAGCCGAGAGACCTACATCACGCTAGAAGATGAAATTAGAACTTTAGAAAATTACCTATCGCTCCAACAATTGCGACACAATCACGAATTCGACTACGAAATAGAAGTAGCGAAAGGACTCAATCGTTGGGAAACGCTGATTCCGCCACTCATGGCACAGCCCTTCGTAGAAAATGCCATCGAACACGGCAAAGTGCATAGCGTCGCTAATGGAAAAATCAGTATTCGTTTTCTAGCCGACGGCAAGCACTTGAAGTTGCTTGTAGAAGACAACGGCATTGGTCGGGAACAAGCCCTGCGGCTAGACAGTAAAAAGAAGTATAAATCTTTAGCTACTGCTATTACCAGAGATCGGGTACAATTACTCAGCCAAATTGCTCAGCGAAAATTCTCTTTTGAGGTAAAAGATTTGCCGCAAAGAGGAACGCAAGTGATTTTTCAGTTTCCTTTGATGGAATAGTTGGATTTAAGAACGGTTTCAACAGCTCCTTCGGACAGAAATTAATATTAGGGCTGTACGA
This sequence comes from Bacteroidota bacterium, assembly GCA_038746215.1. Taxonomy (GTDB): domain Bacteria; phylum Bacteroidota; class Bacteroidia; order Chitinophagales; family Saprospiraceae; genus JAAUTG01. The sequence goes on from JBCDKV010000819.1 coordinate 2,180, forward strand.
ATTCCTATTTTTCTTAGAGCTTGTTTGGAGCAGGATTGAACTGTAAATCAGTAGTTTACGGTTCTGGCGAAGAAAATAATAGCGACTTTATCGAGATAAACGAGCGATTATTTTCAAAGTCAGGTTCGGAAAATACTGGTTTACAGGAAGATAA
>JBCDKV010000820.1:0-2328 GCA_038746215.1 Bacteroidota bacterium
ATTGGTAGCATTGCCGTCATAGAAGGCGATTTGCAGTTTGAGACTTTCCGACACCGAATTGCCTCCCGTATCCACATGTTACCCAAATTACGCAAACGTTTAATGTACGTACCCATGCGTATCGACTATCCGTACTGGGTGGACGATCCAAATTTTGATTTGGATATGCACGTACAGCATATTGCCTTACCAAGACCTGGTAGTTGGAAGGAACTAAGGACAGTGGCGAGTAGGATTTTTAGTGAACCACTCGATCAAAATCGTCCGCTTTGGTCTTTTACTTTCGTAGAAGGTTTGGATCAGATTCCGCAAGTACCCGCAGGTTCAGTGGCGATCATTTCTAAAATCCACCACGTTGCTATAGATGGAATGGGCGGTGCAGGTATTTTAGGACTCTTATTCGATTTTTCGCCCAAAGTACCAGCCGATCCCGAACCGCAGCCCTTTAATCCTAAGCCCCTTCCCAATGAACTGACGATGGCTTTGCAAAGTACCATTTCCTTTGCTGAAAATCCTTTGAAGTTTCCACGCTTACTTTCCCAAACCATCACATCTTCTTTGAAAGCGGGCGTATTGACGAGGGTACAAAATGCAGAATTACCGACTGCTCCTTTCACTGCACCGAGTACGCCTTGGAATCGAGTGATTTCTGCACACCGAAAATGGAACACCGCCATTTTGTCGTTAGATCGCGTAAAAGCTATCAAGAAAATTATGGGTACGACCCTGAATGATGTCGTGCTTGCGTTTTGTGCAGGTGCATTGCGCCGTTATTTATTAGAAAAAGGCAAGCTACCGATCAAACCACTGGTCGGACATATTCCCATTTCCATTCGTTCAGAAGATGATGACGACAGCGGTGGAAATAAAATTTCTGCAATGTTGGTGCAGCTAGCAACCAATATTGAAGACCCCATCGAGCGACTAGAAATCATACACGAAAATACGGTACGTGGCAAGACCTATCAAAATGCTATCGGTGCAAAAACGCTATCCGATATGGCAGAAATTGTACCTTTTGGTATTGCCAACCAAGCCGCAAGACTCTATTCGCGTTTTCAGTTATCGGAACTACACAATCCGATTTTCAATCTTACGATTACGAATGTGCCTGGTCCCCAGTTTCCACTCTATTTAGCGGGACATAAGCTACTCAGCATCATGGGTATGGCGCCTATCATTGATGGCATGGGACTCATCATCACCATTTTTAGTTACGATGGACATATGACGATCAGTTCAACTTCCGACATCAAATCTATGCCCGATATTGACCTATTTTCTAGATACATCAGAGAATCCGCGAACGAATTGGAAGCTTTGGTACTAAAATTGGGTAAAAAGAAAAAGAAAGCCGAGCAGCAGAAAGCTGATACTACCCTATCGGATGAGTTGTTTTTGAAAGCAAAATCTTATCTAAAGGAAAACGAGGCGGCTGCGGAAGTAGTAGGTGGTGTTTATAATTTTAATATCACAGGTGCTGCGCCCGTAGACTGGAAACTCGATCTGAATAAGACACCAGCTGTAGTGCGACGCGGCAAAGCGGCAAAAGCAGATGTGACTTTCACTATGGCAGATAAACATTTCCATATGGTGAGTAGCGGCGAACTGGATTTGCAGACAGCTTTCATTCAAGGCAGATTGAAATTAGATGGTGATTTGCAGATGGCTCTGAAATTAGGAGAGTTATTGGCATCGCTTTAATGAATCTATTTGATAAAAGAATATAGCTCAATATTTTGGGCGAAAGGGGAAACTTTTAATGTGTAAAGGTTTCCCCTTTTTTTAGGGTCTTGTCATATCGTCAGATAGTAATGAGTTTTTTTATTAGTAATTCTTTAGGCGTGTACGAAGTCTCAGTTTCCTTAACATTCTACTTATACTCCATTCGGGGTAAAAAAGTACATCTTAATTTTGATCGCTTTGTAGAATTGCTGAATTGAAAAAATGTTGAATTGATTATTCCCATCCTACAATTGGCAGACGTTGCGAATTATACAGCACGTCACTATCAATTTTACAATTCAACTATCTGCACAGATTTATCCCGTTCGCAGTATAAAAACTGCCTGAGTCAATACAAGAAAATTGAGCATACTTGTTGCGCGATCGCAGGAGCTTTGCTAGGACTTATTTCGAGTGTTGCTTAAACCTTTGTACATGCCTAAATAAAAATTAGTAACTTGAGTGGTTCTTATGGACAGAAATGATGTTGTTTTCAAGAAAGAATGCCAAGCAAGTGAATAAACTTATACTTCATCAGGTTGAGAAGTAGACAATTTAGAGGAGCGTATTTTGTTTCTGAACGAAGAAGTCCACAGCCTGATA
>JBCDKV010000821.1:0-2311 GCA_038746215.1 Bacteroidota bacterium
CATACTTGTTACTCAATCTCAGGAGATTGACCAGATCATACCTCAGGCATTGCTGAAAACTTCGTATACGACTAATGCTCATATCGTAATTTCGATTCTATTGTTTTCGGGGTCTAAAACAACACTTTCATAATACCCGTCTCCCGTTGTTCTAGGTAGTCCAACGATAGCATATCCATCAGCTTTTAAGCGTTCTGTCAAGCCGTCCACCTTTTCTTTGCTACCAACCGAGATGGCAAAATGAATGATTCCTACATATTCCGATATGATATCGTTCAAGTTTTTTGGAATATCAGGTCTATGCATCAATTCTAATCTGCAGCCTTCTGAAAACTCAATGAAATAGGACTTGAAATGCTTCTGAGGATTATGGTATTGCTCGCCAGCCTTGCCACCAAAATACTGCTCATAGAAGTTTTTCATACCTTCCAAATCATTCACCCAAATTGCTAAATGTTCAATTTTCATACTGTTTGTCATTTCAATACAGGGCTTTACGAAGTCTCATTTTTCTCAACATTTTACCAAAAGACAGCCTGAATCAATGCAAGAAAATTGTGCAACAGGTATGCTTAGTAAGTCCCTTTGGACGGAAACAAAGTTAACCGCTAAAAAAAATCAAAACCCATATTTATTCTTCCAAAAAGATTTCAAACGTTGTCGAATTTTTTCCTCGGCTGGATTGGCTTGCGGTTCAAAGAAGCTTGTTCCAGACAAGGAATCGGGTAAAAATTCTTGCGCGACGAAGTTTTGCTCAAAATCGTGGGCATATTGGTAGTTTTTGCCGTAGTCCAATGTCTTCATAAGTTTAGTAGGGGCGTTTCTTAGGTGCAGAGGAACGGCTAAATTTCCAGTCGCTTTTACCTGCGCTTGTGCTTTGCCAATCGCTAAATAAGCAGAATTACTTTTGGGTGAACTTGCTAGATAAATAGTCGCTTGTGAAAGGATGATACGAGATTCGGGCATCCCAATGGCTTGCACGGCTTGAAAGCAGGTAGTTGCCATCAAAAGGGCATTCGGATTGGCGAGTCCAATGTCCTCCGAAGCAACGATGACCAAACGTCGAGCGATAAATTTCACATCTTCGCCGCCTTCGATCATACGTGCCAACCAATACACCGCCGCGTTGGGATCGCTACCTCTAATCGACTTGATGAAAGCGGATGCCATATCATAGTGCTGCTCGCCACTTTTGTCGTACAACGCTAGATTTTGCTGAATGGATTGCATGACCAATTCGTCCGTGATAACAATTTTCGCCTGATCGGAAGACTGATTGATGACCAATTCTAGTGCATTGTGCAGCTTTCGAGCGTCACCACCTGAAATCCTCAGCAGCGCATCGTATTCTGCAATTTGGATGTCTTTTTTACGCAGCAACATATCCTTCTTCACTGCCTCATCGACGATTTGGATCAACTCCGCTTTTGCCAGAGGTTTTAGGATGTAAACTTGCGCACGCGACAGCAAAGCGGGAATGACTTCAAAAGAAGGATTTTCGGTAGTCGCTCCGATAAGTGTTACGACTCCTTTTTCGACCGCTCCCAGTAATGCATCTTGCTGGGACTTGCTGAATCGGTGAATCTCATCAATGAATAATACTGGATTGGGACTATTAAAAAAATGCTGCTTTTGCGCTTTTTCGATAACCGCTCGGATGTCTTTCACGCCCGAGTTGATGGCACTCAATTGGAAAAAAGGACGATCTAACTCATTCGCGATAATACTCGCTAGCGTCGTTTTGCCCACACCAGGTGGTCCCCACAGAATAAAAGACGGGATTTGGTTGTTGGTGATAGATTGCCGCAAGATAGCACCTGCTCCGACCAAGTGTTCTTGCCCGACATAATCTGCTAGCTTTTTGGGACGCATGCGCTCGGCTAATGGCTGCATATGATTCTAAGCATTTTGATGAACACAAAGATATAACATTTGAAGTGCTTTACGCCATCCCATTTTAGGCGTACTTGTTGCTCAATTATCTTGCATTGACTCAGACTGTTTCCACGTACGATGTTAAGAAAAATGAGCCTTTGTGCACTACTGATTTTTATTTCATAAAAATTAGCAATTTGAGAACTAAAGTGTCCATTACTTTTGTAACTCAGATGAATATGCCCATATTTCTAGCATAAATACGCATATTTTTTGCATTTTATTGCAGTTTATACTTGCGATAGAAAGATTTTTCGCGTATTTTTGCATTAAAATGCAGGTTAAAGTATGATTTTACTAGCAGACGGTGGCTCGACGAAAACAACTTGGGCATTATTGGAAGAAAATGGCGATCTAGTTCGGCAATGGACAACGG
>JBCDKV010000822.1:0-2308 GCA_038746215.1 Bacteroidota bacterium
AGCTCGGACATTAGTGATTTACACCGATAGTCGTACCCAAAAAGTAAAAGATATTCAGCAGATTTCGCAGGTGAGTCTTGTTTTCTGGGATAAAGGCAAAAGCACACAAATTAGAGCTAGTGGAAAGGCTACACTGCATCACGAAGACACGCTAGCTAAGCAGTATTGGGATAAAATACCAGCCAAAAATCGACGAGATTATGCGACTAGACAGGCACCAGGAAGTGAGCGAGATGAGACGTCGTATTTGCCAGATTACTGGCAAGCAGAAGAACTAGATAAGGAGAAAACAGAAGCGCATTTTAAGCATTTTGTAGTGCTATCATTGGTCGTATCACAAATAGATTACTTACGCCTCAGTCGCGATGGACACTCCAGAGCTAAATTGGTTTGGGAAGCAGAGGAGTGGCAAGGGAATTTGGTAGTGCCTTGAATTCAGGAAACTTGTAAAAAATAGACTTTCTCCTTAAATATCTGCTTTGGTCTGATCTTTCACTTCCATAACCACTCGGTCGGCGGGAAAAGTATAAGAAACAAAGGCAATTTTAGTGCCGTCTGGCGACCAAGCAGTGTTGCTTAATGCGGTATGATCGCCGTAAAAATGAAAGACGATTTCGGGTCGCGCGGATGCTTGTTTCAAGTCCAACGACCGCAGTACAATCTGCTGAATCTGACCAGAGGTTGCTGTTTCTGGCAAATAGGAGAGAAATATCAATGTTTTGCCATCAGGTGCGACCGTAGGCGACCAATCTTGATAATCATCAAAAGTGAGTTGTTTGCGTTGCAAGCCAAGGATAGAAGTTTCCCATATTTTCATATCGCCCGAGCGTGTGGAACACAAATAGATCATATCGTTTGCTTTACAATAATCCACGGCAAAATCTGCTCCTCTATTTCTAGTCAGTCGAACTTCTTTTGCTTCGTTCATCGGACTTCGATAAATGTTAGATACCCTCCTTTTGCTGCGGATAGCCGTGTACAACATGGAACTATCTTTTTCGATGTAGTCCTGCCAAAAAGCAGATGCCTTTGAAGGAATTGCTTGTATATTTTTCGTTCCGCCCAATTGTAGACTATACACCCTTGCCCCTAGACTATCTTTATTGGTGAAAACCAGTTTATTGGTATCTAAAATACTATGGTGTCTACTACAATTGACTAGCGTATCGGTATCAATTGGTGTCCACTTATTTTTTGCCTTTAAATCTACTTGGTAAAGCAGCCCTTCGCTATTCACGACCAAATAATTCCCACTAGGATGCCAATTGGGGGCTTCTATCTTTTGCGCTTTTTCTAATATCGTTTTTCTCCTACCCGTCTGAAAATCATAAACTTCTACTCGACTGATCACACTCCTTGGACTCGCATTTTTTTGCCTTGGATGAACTAGTACAAAGTTGGAAAAGCTTAAATCTTGCGTAGTCGATTTAGCAAACAGTCCACCGTAAACGGGCATGTCTTTTTCTATCTGTTGCATGGCGATGGGTCTGAACCGACCTGCTTTTTCGGCATAGTAAGCGATGATTTCCTTCCCGACTCGTTCCAATCTAATGTAGTTCACTTTTTTTTCGATGGCATTACCCATATTCACTTGCGCAGCGGTCATAAAAGCCAGCTTATTGTCGGTAAATTGTAGCGCAGCGATGGGCGTTTTGGTATCTAAATCACTGCAAAGCATCAAACCGTATGTACCTGTTTCTTGAACATTTGGTAGTTGGAGGTCGAGCATGAAATCGCCTTTTAGTGGCGTCCATAGCAGGCGTAAATCTTCTTGGTTACTTGCCTTTATTTGATAGGTTTGTTGGACTTCATCGAAAGAAAAAGAGGCGTCCTTGGTGCGCTGTTCCTTAAAAGCACCAATTTCACTCAGCGAAGGTTGGGATTCCTCTACTGGCTGCTCCTCTTGGCAGGCAAAGAGTAGTAGGGCTAATAATAAGGAAACGGTAAGGGAGATAGAGCGAGAAGGGAGTGGTAGCAGACTCATAATTAGTTTATTATGCGAATAACGGGTAAAATTTTATCCTTTAATTTCTAGCTTAACAGAGATTTACTAAATTCTCAAAATTTAGCAAATCTAAATCCACAAGTCCGAGAAAGCTCCTGAGATCGCGCAACAAGTATGCTCAAAGGATTTTTATGGACGGAAACACAAATTTCAACTTATTTTTTGGAGAAAAATAAGTTGAAATTTGTGTTTCCGTCCATAAAAATCCTTTGAGCATACTTGTTGCGCGATCTCAGGAGCTTTCTCGGACTTGTGGATTTAGATTTGCTAAATTTTGAGAATTTAGTAAATCTCTGTTAAGCT
>JBCDKV010000823.1:0-2294 GCA_038746215.1 Bacteroidota bacterium
AAGTATTGCCGCTAAAAATATCGATACTGCCAATATCCAGAATTTATCAATATGTCAAAGAACTACTAAAACTTAGCAATGGGTCAATCTCTATTACGCTTTTGGTGGCTCAAACTTTACTTTGTACAACACAAGCTCTAAATAGTTTTTGGGGCTACTTTAGCGAATCATTAAGCTTCTATAAGCTGTCGCTCTAAGTCGGAAGTATGTCCAACCGTTGAAGGATCTTCCAGACCTACTTCTCTACAGTGCGTTTCCACACCCAATCCCATTCTAGGATAAGTCTCGCAAAGTATTTTGTAAGAAACCAAAGTGGTCTCTAATTCCTCCAGGCTTAACTCATTCAAATAGCCGCACTCCCCAATTCGACCCTTAGGCAGTGGAGCAGCAAGGTTTCCACCTCTCTTCTCCGTAATTTTGATTTGCGCTTGATACAATAGGTCTGCATTTTCGAGAATGGGATGCCAAAGACTCAACTCAAAATCGCTGATGACTTGCAGGATTCTATCTCGATCTTCCCGACTAATCCAGCCTTGGAGGTAACTCAATTGCGCTCCAAAACCCATTCCACAACTGATGGCATGACCATGTAGCATTCCAGAGGGAATCTCATAGCCGGGCGACCAAGTATGTCCGTAGGCATGAGGACGGCACTGGTGAGTTTCGTACAGGTTGGAGTACTCCGCTTCCACGTAGCTGCGCATCGCTCTATAAAGCACCTGATTCCCCGTGTCGCGAAGCGCAAGATCTGAAGTATCTGCTCCAAATTTGGAAGTGACCAATTCAATTCCCGTTTCTTCAAGTAGTCGGAAAAGTTTGGCATCTTTCACCACTGCCATTTTGATGATTTCCGCTACGCCGTGTCTAATCCAGCCTGTTCGTAGCGTTTTGAAAAAGGTGCGATCAGTGAGTGTGAGGATAGGAGCGTGGTAAGCACCAAAAAGGTTTTTGAATCCAAAGCCATCGCAGCAAGTACGTGGAGAAGGACCCGCATCAATGCCCGAAACAATGGAAGTAGCTAGCATCACATAAGGTGTATTACGATGGTAAAGCGCGCAAGCCAGCCCGCCTATATCTGTGATGACCCCACCACCTATGATGAGAACAGGTTCTTGTCTGGACACGCCAAGCCTTTTAAAATCGGCGAGCAATCGCTCTACCATATGAATGCTCTTATCCACTTCCATCGCGCGATAAACGAGCATTTTTAGTTCAATTTGGCTGTTTTTGAAGTAGGAGATAACTTGATCGCCATAGTGTTGGTGCACATTGGCATCAATCACACAAACACATCTCCCAAACGGCTGGTACATATTGCGCAGAACGGGATGCTCTTTTTCTAATACTCCTTCTGTGATCTGAATTTCGGTCATCGTGGAAGTGGTCATGACTGCTTCTATATGACTGCTATCAGCATTGCTATTCACTGTACCAGCAGAGGTTCTGTAAGGAGAAGTGGGGTAAATTCCGTGAGCATCTTCTGTTTCTAAGCGTAGTAGTAAATTAGAAACATACTCGGGATCGCTATATTGAGCGAGCAGCCTAGCTACTTTTATCTTGCGTTCTTTATGAGCTAGTACTTTTTGCGTCACTTGTTGCCATAGCGTATGTTGTTCAGGGGTAATCTCTTCTGCCAACTGTTGAACTAGCGAAAATAAACGACCTGCCGTCAAAGCATAAACAGATCTCAGTTGCCTTAAGGCATTCAAGGCTCGGTTAGAAAATTGTTCAGATAAATCCTCCTTGAGCGTAAGAGAAAAAGCATCTACATGTCTAAAAATTTCTAACAAACTTTGGAAGTTTCGGTCTTTCATCATTAAATCGAAATCGGATTGGGGTTCGATTTGCCGAAGCAGTGATACGATCTCTTCTTTTAATGCTGTATTGCGCATGATAAACAATTTAGAATTATCAAAATGACTAATAGTCACTTTTAAATAAGGTTTTGAAATCTTGATTATTTGCACTGCAGAGACGCACTCCACAGATCATTCTGATCAGCTTACGAGTTAATAGCTTATGTTTTAATGTTGAATTAGTCGTAGTTTGTTCGATAAAAGCTCACTTTCTTTTATTTTAAAAGTGACTGCTAGTCATTATTAAAATAAAAAAACTAATCTCTTATGCCTTCCAATAGAATTTCGTTGAAAAGTTGAATCATCATCTCCATATTCACTTCCTCGTAATACTTCAATATATATTTCCTCAGTTGTAGGAATTCATTCATCCCAATACACATCAGCCAAATCAAATAAGTCAATAATTTTGGGCTTATATTTTTCCTTATTTCTCCT
>JBCDKV010000824.1:0-2287 GCA_038746215.1 Bacteroidota bacterium
ATAATCTGTTGGATTGGACTTTTTCTTCGAGCCATTGTTTGGTAGTTTGCAGCTAGCTATTGGCGGTTAGCCAGTGCTAAGCATAGATGATAAAATCATGTGTTTGACAGCTAAAAATGCGAATAACGGGTTAAAATACTCCATTTTGTAGCACTAACAGCTTTACTAAACTTTTGAAACTTAGTGAAGTGCTTGAAATCGCGCAACAAGTATGCTCAAAGATTTTTTTATGGATAGAAACACCGATTATCAGTTATTTTTTCTCAGAAAAAATAACTGATAATCGGTGTTTCTGTCCGAAGAGAATTACTAGGCATACTTGTTGCTCAATTTGCGGATATTGACCTGAACTATATCTGAGTCAAATGTCAAGAAAAATGAGGTTTATACAGTCGTTACTCGCATTAAAAGCTAATGGCTAATAGCCAAAAGCTACTTCGTAATTGCTTTCCCCAAATAGGCAGCGGTATCTCCTAGTTCTTCTTCGATACGCAATAATTGATTGTATTTAGCAATGCGATCAGAACGAGAGGCAGAACCTGTTTTGATTTGTCCCGTATTCAAAGCAACCGCTAAATCAGCGATGGTCGTATCTTCGGTTTCGCCCGAACGGTGACTCATCACACTAGTAAAACCAGCTTGATTCGCCATGCTGACGGCATTGATGGTTTCCGTCAAAGAACCAATTTGATTGACTTTGATCAGAATGGAGTTCGCGCTTTTTTCTTCGATACCTCTTTGTAGGCGTTTGACATTGGTGACAAATAAATCATCGCCAACCAACTGCACTTTATCACCTACTTTCGCTGTCAAAGCTTGCCATCCTTTCCAATCGTCTTCATCCAAGCCATCTTCGATAGATAGAATTGGATATTTATCCACCCAATCTGCCCAATAATCAACCATTTCACTGGTACTCAATTTATCGCCCGTAGAAAAATGCAGGTGGTAGACTTTTTCTTCCGCATTATAAAACTCAGAAGCAGCAGCATCCATCGCAATCATAATATCTTCGCCAGGACGGTAGCCTGCTTTTTCAATGGCGGTCAAGACCGTCTCTACCGCTTCTACGTTTGACTTCATATTTGGTGCAAAACCACCTTCGTCCCCTACGTTGGTCGAATATCCTTTATCTTTCAATACTTTTTTGAGGTGATGGAATACTTCTGTTCCCATTCGGAGTCCTTGCGAAAAGGTCTCTGCTCCCACGGGCATAATCATAAACTCTTGAAAATCAATGCTGTTGTCAGCGTGTGACCCACCGTTCAAGATATTCATCATCGGAACGGGCAAAATGTGAGCATTCACGCCTCCCAAATAACGATACAAGGGCTGCCCTAATTCTGCTGCCGCTGCTTTAGCTACTGCCAAAGATACGCCTAGCACAGCATTCGCACCCAATTTACTTTTATTTTCTGTACCGTCCAAGTGTAACATGACTTGGTCGATGTATCGCTGCTCAAAAACACTAGCCCCCACCAATTCATCTCCAATAGCTTGGTTCACATTTTTGATGGCTTTCAAAACGCCCTTTCCCATAAAACGCTTTTTATCCCCATCCCTCAATTCTACCGCTTCGTATTTTCCAGTAGATGCTCCCGAAGGTACGGCCGCTCTCCCGACGATGCCCGTTTCCGTTATCACTTCTACTTCAACGGTTGGGTTGCCACGTGAGTCTAATATTTCTCGTGCTTTGATGTCTGTTATAGTACTCATATTATTTCTATAATTTTTACTGGTTTTCTGCTAGTAGCTTCACAAATTCGTCAAACAAATAATTTGCATCGTGTGGACCAGGTGAAGCCTCTGGATGATATTGTACCGAATAAGCAGGCTTACCTTTCACTTTGATACCCTCGATGGTTTCGTCATTCAGATTTACGTGCGTGATTTCTATTTTATCCTGATTCGCTGCAATTGCATCTGGACTCACTCCAAAACCATGATTTTGACTGGTAATCTCACACTTACCTGTAATCAAATTCTTGACAGGATGATTAATGCCACGATGTCCGTGGTGCATTTTATAGGTTGGAATATCTAAAGCCAGTGCAAGTAGTTGATGTCCCAAACAGATGCCGAATAAGGGTTTACCTTCCTCCAAAATCTGCTTGGCAGTTGCTACGGCATAGCCCATCGGAGCGGGATCGCCTGGACCATTAGACAGGAAATAACCGTCCGGATTCCAAGCTTTTAGTTCCTCAAATGAAGTTTTCGCAGGAAAGACTTTTACGTAACAATCGCGCTCCAAAAAGTTGTTTAGTATGTTTTGCTTCGTCCCAAAATC
>JBCDKV010000825.1:0-2283 GCA_038746215.1 Bacteroidota bacterium
TGAGTAAAGTTTTTGAGATCGCGCAACAAGTATGTTCAAAGTTTTTTCATGGACGGAAACACCGATGGTCAGTTATTTTTTCTGAGAAGAATAACTGACCATCGGTGTTTCCGCCCGAAGAGAATTACGGAGCATACTTGTTGCTCAATTTGCGGATATTGACCTGAATTATATCGGAGTCAAATGTCAAGACAAATAAGATTTATACAGCCGTTGTTCGCATAATCAGAGATCATCCAATTAATAAAAAGCCAAAATTGTACTTGCGTCGTCCACAAATATGTTTTAACTTTGTAAAAGAAAGTACTTTTAAAACATAAAATCATTTGTATAGCTATGCCTAAGTACATCAAATTATTCGACATGCTTATCTGACGTAAAAGTACGTTGACACTTCGTTGTTCAAATTGCTAATTTTATTTAGAGGCATACGAAGTTTTAAGTAATACTTGAAATAAATGTTGGCAAAGCTCTTGAGATCGCGCAACAAGTATGCTCAAAGGGTTTTTATGGACGGAAACACAAATTTCAACTTATTTTTTTGGAGAAAAATAAGTTGAAATTTGTGTTTCCGTCCGAAGAGACTTACTAAGCATACTTGTTGCTCAATTATCTTGCATTGTCAGGCTATTTCTGAGTAAAATATTAATGAAACTAAGACTTCGTACAGTCCTAATTTTTATATAAGGCTGTACGAAATCCTGTTTCTCTTAACATTTTACTTGAATATATTCTGAGTGAATGCCAGAAGATTTCGCAATAAGTATGCTTAGCCACACAGGCGGATAAACTTACCAATCATTCCAAAGAAATATTTTTTTTACCTATATACTTTGTAAAAGAAAGTACTTTTAAAGTATAAAAACTTCACTGCATGAAAAAAGAATTTTTAACCGATACCCTAGTTTTCCTGATCGCTTTCACCTATTGCACCATTTTTTGGAAAGAAAACATGGGTTTGAACACCCTTATTTTTGCCAGTCTGATGACGGGATGCCTAATTGCACGCTACGATGTCAAACGGCATCCCTATTTTTGGTTGACGGCTGGTGGCACGATACTCACAGCAATCATGGTGGTTTGGCACAATTCATTAGTGAGCAAAATTATTCATTGCAGTTCAATGGTGACGATGATTGGCTTTGCGCAGCAACGAAGCCTGCGCTTTATGTGGTACGGCTTTTTGATGGGCTTGGATAGCATGTTGGAAACACCCCGCAAGTTTAGCAACCAGTTCAAAGGTAAATTCAGTCGCGCTTTTCGTCCCTTTGCTCTTTCCCGAAGCTTTCAGGTGTCGGTCATTCCAGTGCTGGTTCTCACATTATTTTACGGCATTTACTACCACGCTAATGGAAAATTTGCGGAGTTGTCCAATTATTTTTGGTTGAACTTATGGGAAATCATAGTGACCTATTTCCCTTTGCAGCGACTACTGCTGTTTTTGCTGGGCGGTGCCATTGCGGGAGGCGCACTTTGGCAAAGTCGTTTCAGCCTTTTGGCAGCACGAGAAGCCAAGCATCAGGAGCAGCTATCGCGCTATAAAAAGCGAGCCTCCATCGTTCGTTTTGCCATGCTCGATTTCAAAAAAGAATACCAGCAAGCTATGCTCGTCCTTATCACTCTGAATCTGCTGCTTTTCATTGTGAACTGCATAGATGTGAGCTACGTTTGGTTCAATTTTGAAGCAGGCACAGCACAAGAAATGCGACGCTACGTCCACGAAGGCACTTATCTATTGATTGCTGCTATCTTGCTAGCGATGGGCGTACTGCTGATTGCTTTCAGGGGCAAAATCAATTTTTTCTCCAAAAACAAATGGATTAAGCGGCTGGCGTACGCTTGGATTGCCCAGAATGCTATTTTAGCCTGCTCGGTCGCCATCCGTAATTATCACTATATCGAATACTACAATCTGGCTTATAAACGCATCGGTGTTTTCATCTTTCTCACCCTAGTTTTCATCGGTCTGATTACTTTTTTCCTTAAAATCAGAGATCGCAAAACCACCTATTATCTCTTGCACCGCAATGCCATTGCCTCCTACTGCATCTGGCTGGTAGTCTGCTGCGTCAACTGGGATGTCTTTATCACTCGCTATAATTTAGCACACGCAGAACGCGGTGTGGACAGCTATTTTTTACTGGAATGGACTTCGGACAAAAATCTATTTCTACTCGAAGCCCATCAAGATATTTTACTGGAGAAGGATTTTCATCTACTACAGCAGCATACCGCAGAAAAGCGCGCCGACATACTAGAAGATCGTATTCGCGCTAAAAGACA
>JBCDKV010000826.1:0-2279 GCA_038746215.1 Bacteroidota bacterium
CATTGCAACCATCTTCAATCACGATGCCCCCCCAATCCCCACGGATTGCTGCGCCAGGACCGATGTAGCAATCCCTTCCAATAATCACATTGCCCGTCACCGTAGCTTGCGGATGTACAAACGAGCTTTCGTGGATGACTGGAATGAAGCCTTTGAATGCGTAGATCATGTGAATTGCGTTTTGAATGGTTTTGATGATAAAAATAGTCTTCTGACAGGAGCTAATGTAAATTCATTGCTCAGTCATTAGTTATTAATGCGAATAACGACTTTATAAATCTTATTTTTCTTGACATTTGACTCAGATATGTTTCCGTCCATAAAAAAACCTTTGGGCATACTTGTTGCGCGATCTCAAGGATTTCACCAAGATTTATTTCAAGCATTGCTCAAAACTCGTACACGCCTAATTAGTCATCTACTCTACCACCAATCGAACCGTGCGTACCATCGTTTCAGCCTGTATTTCTAGGAAGTAGACCCCTTTAGAGCTTGGTTGAAAAGGCAAAGATTGATTACCAGCAGCGATGTCCAAAGTAGCAGTTTCCAACAATCTGGCTTGTAAATCATAGAGCTTGAATTGCACCTGCTGGAATGCTTTCGATGCCTTGATCTGGAGATTTGAGCCTTCGGATAGCAAATTTGGAAAAACGTTTAAATCTGCTGGAGTCAAAATCTGCTGCGTGTTCGTCACCGCACTTGCTTCGAAGCTAAAGGTAGTAGAAAAAGTGTTGCACGCACTGTAATTGTTGAAAGGTCGGACGCGCCAGTAGTAGGTTTTATCCGTTTGCAAATCCTCCAATAGGGTCAAGGAATTGGTGGTCAAAACAGTATCCACGGTCTTGAAGGGAAAGGTCGCAAGCCGACTCAACTGAAAGATATAGTGCGTCGCGTTTTCTACGGGATTCCACTCAAAATAAGTACCTTGTGTTGGTGCTTGCCCATCATCCAAAGGGATTTCTGCTACGATCTCTTCTGTACCTAATTCGGGTGCAGGCGACTGATTGTACAACCAATTCGAGCGTTGATCGACCAAAAAGGTACGCATGGCAGCGATTTGTTCGGGCGTAAAACGACTGGCGCAGTTATCATTGGCGTAGCTCATAATCAAGCTGGCATCCGATTTGAATGTTTCTCCATTGGGATCGGTTTGTGTCGTATTACTTTCTGTGCTGGCATTACAATTCCAGCGCGAACTCAAATAATCAGGTGCAGTATCACAAAAACCATCCGCCGCTTCGTAGCAATTCGTCCCGTCCATCAGTTCCACCAAAGCCGTATCAATAATGATGGTATCGGCGGTCACGAGTTCCTGCTGAAAAAGCGTGTAATCGTAATAGACCTCCCGTGGCGCAGGATTATTATAGCTATGCTCTACCGAGCCATCATGTGAGACACCACCTTCCCAACCTAGAAAAGGATGCGGCAAAGTAAGCGCGTGTCCCACCTCGTGTGCCCAAGTGTGATCGTTAGGTCCAGAACAGCTTTTGCTATTGGCAATACCTGCGTAGGGTAGATTATAGCCACAATTTCCAGCGGGATCGCTCACAAAGTAGACGTTCAGTGTGTTTTCCACATTATTGCTAAACATCATCTCAATACCAGTCGGAATATCCTCGTGATTGTTCCACCTGGAATTATTGATATAGTTAAACTCCCCTGCCACATAGAAGCGAATATTGGCTTCCTCAAAATCGAGTTGTAAGCGACAAAAAGCATCCAAAAAGCTGTTGGTACTAAAATAGCCCCTGCCCTCATCACTGCCAAGCAAATGTATCGTCATTGGTACGTAAATCGTATTGCCGTTGTCCTTCGCAAAACGCTCAGGATGTTGCTGGTAGCTTTTCAACCATTTGGAGCGGGTTGCTATCGTGCCACAAGGATTCGGCTGACTTTGTCCGACTACCGCTAGCAGGAGTATCCAGCAAAGTATCCAGTATGCTTTAGTCCTTTTTATCTTGTATACATTTCGATCTGACGTATTCGTTTTGTTCATCTTTTTTGTGCTTATATGACGAATTATTTTTGGTAAGCGAAATTAATATTTATCAAATGAAGTTTTGCCAAATTTTCGCAAGACTTCATTTGATAGAGTGGTGCGTTCCTATTTTTTTAAAAGTGGACACAAATAGAAAATGGAGGATTCCAAGACGTTCTATGAAGTACTCCCCAAAAATAGGACAGGTCAATAAGGTGATAAAAGCGTAATTTTGGAACGATAAAATTACGATAAAAATGGGAAGAAAAAGAAGGACATTTAGTAGCAAGCAAAAATCGAA
>JBCDKV010000827.1:0-2278 GCA_038746215.1 Bacteroidota bacterium
CAAAAACTATCACAAACCTACAGCAGTTTTACGAAATTTTCCTCCCAAAAGCTGCCCACAAATTTAGCAAAACGCTTGGCTCAGAAAAACTGTCCTACAAAAAGAACACTAACTACCCATCGGCAAAGCCACTTCAAAAACCGTTCCTTTTTGTGCCTGACTATTAACTTGAATGCTGCCTTTATTCAATTTCACTAGCTCTTGCACTAAGGTCAAACCCAAACCTGTCCCTGCTTCGCCATTTGTTCCTCTGCGACTTTTTTTGTCTTTCAGTTGAAAGAGATCGGCTAATTCTGCTTTGTCCATACCAATACCTGTATCTGCTACTTTCAAGATTACTTTTTCACTTGCTACCTCATCACTAATAGTGACTTGCCCCTGCTTGGGCGTGAATTTAATGGCATTGTCCAATAGATTGCGGACGATGGTGGTGAAGGCATTCGGATCGGCAAAAACTTGGGTATCTTCAGAGAGATCGAATTGTAGATCAACGCCTTTTTCGGCAGCAATGCTTCGGAATTGTTGGTAGATGTCTTCGGTGGCTTTGGCAACATCAATCACTTGTGGTTGATAGGGTAGTACATTGCGCTGCTGCAATGCCCAATTCAGTAAATTATCTAGTAAGCTATTCAAAGAAAAGGCTGCTTTTTCTAGGCTTTGACTCAAATTGCCCAAGGTATCATAGTCTTGCTCTTCGAGTAGATAATCTACTTTCTTTCCGATGCCTCTAAATGCAATGGAAGGTTTGCGCAGATCATGCCCAATGATGGCAAAGAGGCGATCTTTAGTAGCATTGAGTTCCTCTAATTTATTTTTTTGTGCTTCGATGAGTTGTTTGGTTTTGGCGGTGTTTCGATAGTTTCTGTAGATCACAACAGCCAATAAAGCGAGTAAGATCAATCCACCCAAAAGCCCATATTGGATGAGGCGTTGGCGTTGGAGTTCTGCTTGGTACAGCAAGTCTGTTGCTTGTTTTTCCTGATCGAATTCGTATTGCATCGTCAAACGAGTGGTGGCTTTGGTGGTTTCTTCATTGAAAAGGGAATCGCGGAGGGCGTAGGATTCTTCTAAGTAAGGAAGGGCTTTTTCGGTTTGTCCAAGGGCTTTATATGCTTTGTGGAGGCAGTTGCAGTTAGCTTGGGTCATTTTTTGGCTTTGCAGTTGATTTTTTGAGCTATCATAGCTTTTTCCACAGTTTTCAGCCGCCTTTTCAAAGTTACTCATTTTCAAAGCGTTCATGCCAATTGCATGTTCTAAATATGGCATTAAAAAAGCCATGTTTTTTGATTGAGCTGCTGCTAATGCCATCGTAAATGCTGTTTCCGCTTCTTGGTGCATTCCACTAGTCATATAATAGTCTCCTAACTCATACTTCCATGTTATCCATGATTGAAGTCCTTCTAAGGAAGCAGCTATTTGCTCTCCTTCCTGTACGTAATCTGTTATTTGCGTAGTGTCATTTTGATTCATACTGATATTCAATAAATCCTGAATGCTTCCGAGTATAGAAGTATTTTCCCCTAATTCCTTTGCAATAGCCAATGCTTCAATATTGTACTTTTTTGCCAGTTCTAACTCATTTATCTCACCGTAAGCACGCGCCAAATCTCGAACCTTTTCGTAATGATATTGTCTGTCTAATTTAGGAATAAGTTCATAGTTTTCTAAGGCAATTTTGAGTGCTTCCTCTAGCAATCCTTTTTCCGAATAAACACCGTATAAATTTCCATTTAGGATAGCAACATTTCCCCAATCTTGATTCGCTTTTAGCTGTGGTAGAAGTTGTTCAGAATTTTCAATTACTTCTCTCCATTTACCTAGACGATCATAGATCATATCCTTATTGAGCAATGATTTTATCGCTCCATCCATATCACCCACTTCGAGAGATTTTTTATAGGATTTATCGTAGTAGTCCAAACATATTTCATTATCTCCACTCACTTGATAAGCCGCTCCTACCAGCCTCAGTCCAAATGCTATTTCCTTATCATTTTCAATCGCTTCTGCAAAGTCTAAATAGGTTTTGAAAAGTGCGATCGCACTATCTGGATCGTTGTATAAAAAGTGATTTGCGGTAAAATTATATAAGGCATCCAAACGCACGGTATCCACCTGGCTTTCGTCTTCCCAAATAGTCCAGAGGCTGTCTTTGTTGGCGAGGCTAATGTTGAAGCTGAAAAATAAAAATATGAGGAGCGTGATGTGTACTTGTTTCATTTCATCCGTTTTGTGTGTAAGTAGGGATTTGTATGCAAAAAAAGACACGGCTTTCAAA
>JBCDKV010000828.1:0-2274 GCA_038746215.1 Bacteroidota bacterium
CAAGAAAAACATCGTCTTCACAAATGACGCCTTCGTAGAGGGAGACATTGTTTTGTATTTTTACGTTGTTGCCCAAGATGACGTTGTTCGCTACAAACACATTTTGTCCTAGACTGCAACTTTCACCAATTACTGCTTGTGGCATAATGTGGCAGAAGTGCCAAATCTTGGTGTTTTTGCCTATGGTGCAACCATGGTCTAGGATAGCGGTGGGGTGTGCGTAGTAGGTCACGCAAAAAAAGAAAATACTTTATCAATAATATACGCCTGTACTTCTGCCTTCATTTCTGTGTGTATCGGCAACGAGATAACTTCTTGACAAATCTGCTCGGTGACAGGCAATGACTTTTTTTGATCGAAATAGTGGGCGTAAGCTTTTTGGTGGTGAAGTGGAACGGGGTAATAGATCATGCTGGGGATGTTTTGTTCCTGCAAGTAGGTTTTTAACTCGTCGCGTTTGCCGTTTTTCACTTTTAGGGTATATTGATGGAAAATATGAGTGGTATTGGCTTGTCTAGTGGGAATTTCTAAAGCTTTAATTGTACTGAAAGCTTTATCGTATTGAGCAGCTACTTTTTGACGAGCAGCATTGTACTCGTCTAGATATTGGAGTTTGATGCTTAAAACGGCGGCTTGTAGGGCATCTAGGCGCGAGTTAACACCAATTTCGTCGTGGTAGTAGCGTCTGGATTGACCGTGGTTGGCGACCATTTTCATTTTTTCGGCTAAGGTGTCGTTATTGGTGAAGATTGCGCCGCCATCACCGAAGCAACCCAAATTTTTTGAAGGAAAAAATGAGGTAGTTCCAATGTCGCCAATTGTTCCAGTTTTTTGGGTTTTCCCATTGGAGAAGGTGTAGTTCGCGCCCGTTGCCTGCGCGTTGTCTTCTACTACGGCAACACGGTGTTTTTGCGCAACTTCCATAATGACTTCCATGTTTGCGCTTTGCCCAAAAAGATGAACGGGAACAATTGCTTTTGTATTTGGCGTAATGGCTTGTTCAATTATATCTGCGGTGGTGTTGAAGGTATGGGGATCGACATCTACCATAATAGGTTTTAGTCCCAATAAGCCGATGACTTCTGCGGTGGCGACGTAGGTGAAAGCAGGAACGATGACTTCATCGCCTCTTTGCAAGCCGAGTGCCATCAGCGCAATCTGTAGAGCATCTGTTCCATTGGCGCAAGGAATGACATGCTCAACGCCCATATAATCTGCTAATGCTTTTTGAAAAGCTACGACTTTTGGTCCACCGATATATCTAGTCGAAGCGACTACTTCGGCGATAGCTTGGTCTATTTCTGGCTTTATTTTTAGGTATTGGGGATGGAGTTCGACCATTTGGATGTGGTCAATAATTACGTTGCTTTCAGTCAATTTATTTAGACTTAATTTCACTGGTTGCAATATCCGTCAACAGCGTTTTTATTTCGCTGTTTTCAACTGCTTTATTGGGACTCACTAGATAATGATTTTTAGAGAAAAGCTTAATTAAAGGCAGTAGCTTCTGTTGGTTTTTGTTAAGAATTTCTGGGAACATGCCGATCAAAATATAAGTTAAAGAAGTGCTTAGTTCGATTACGGTAGTTGATACGCATCCGATCAGCGGAAGTTTGATCTCTAAATATGTCAGCTACTTTTTTTAGCCCAATTACTTTGAAAAGAAGTGTAATCTGTTCTTCTGTGCCATACGAAAGAATTGCTTCTACCCAAGACTCAGAAGACAAATTAATCTTAGCACTTTCTGGAACCCACCAAAATAAGTACCCACATTTGTCAACTAAGAGTGCTGCCTTCTTATCTGATATATTCATTGATTTTGTTTACTATAAAACAAGAAAATCAATACTTTAGTTTCATCAAATCACCCGTCGCAAAAACTCAGGCGATACCTCAATAATTAAATCTTGCCCCAAGGTTTCTAGTTGTACGACCATGCGTTTGCCGTGATTGGTTTCGACTAATTTACCTTTCAGCCCCGTCAGGCGACCTGCGATGAGTTCTACTTGATCGCCTACTTTCACACTGCTTGGCTCAATAGCTGTTACTAGCCCCTCTCCTACTATTCTTTTGAGTAAATCAATTTCTTGCTCTGGAATTGCAATCAGGTTTCTACCAATTTTTACGTACTCTAGCACGTAGTCTGTCTCCAACACTCGAACATAATCCGCTTTGTTGACTTTTACGAAAGCATAGCAACTAATAAGTGGAATATAGTGGGTTTTGACTTTACGGGTGTACTGTCGCTTTACCTCTTGTAGTGGTACATAGCAC
>JBCDKV010000829.1:0-2262 GCA_038746215.1 Bacteroidota bacterium
AGTTGAAATTTGTGTTTCCGTCCGAAGAAACTTACTGAGCATACTTGTTGCTCAATTTTCTTGCATTGGCTCAGGCTGTTTCCCAGTAAAATGTTAACAAAGCTGAGACTTCATACAGTCCTAATAATTAATTGCTTATGTAAAAATAAAAGATGCCACTCTTTTAACGGAACGGGAATAAACGAATAAACATTTTAACAAATCAACAAAGATGGAAATGCACTTTTTTATCCCATGCGCAGTATATTATTCCTGTGGCTTCACCGATGCGTACATTTTATTCACTTCTTCCAAACTAAATGTTCCGATCAATCCAGACTGAAACAAATAGCGTTGGTCGCCCTGCAATCGGATGTAGCGAAAACCGTAAAAAGAAGTAGTCGAATCAATTTTTGATTCATACACAAAGCCTGCTTCTTCTTCCTCCACAATTTTAGAGAACGTGGGAATATCTTTAACATTGGCGACTTGTTCTGCTTTGAGTTGCGCTAAATCTGAGGTACTCGCAGGCGCATACATAATCAAAAGATCGTAGCCTTTCCCCGCTTTTACACTCACTTCTTTTTCGCCCAAAAACCCATCGCTCGTCTTCACGCTAGGAGAATCAACAGGGACTCTGATACTCATGGGAACAC
The DNA here is from genome assembly GCA_038746215.1 of Bacteroidota bacterium. Lineage (GTDB taxonomy): Bacteria > Bacteroidota > Bacteroidia > Chitinophagales > Saprospiraceae > JAAUTG01. The sequence continues at coordinate 636 of JBCDKV010000829.1, forward strand.
CGTAGGACAGCAAATCGTAGTCTTGTAGCTTAGCTTCTTCCGAGCCGCAATTCCACAGAACAATACCTAGAAAGATCAAATAAAAAAATGTGTTTTTCATTTTCAATTTTTCGTTTTACTTAGCGTTTTTTAGGAATTTTTATATCCTGATAATCGACAGAGTTAATGGTTTGCGATTTTTTTAAAAGCTTGTTTGGAGCAGGATTGAACTGTAAATCAGTAGTTTACGGTTCTGGCGAAGAAAATAATGGCGACTTTATTGATATAAACGAGCGATTATTTTCAAAGTCAGGTTCGGGAAATATTGGTTTACAGGAAGATAATGCTCCAAACATGCTCTAAGCATCGCCCAAAACTTCATATTTACCTACCTTAACTTTCACTTATCTATCGATAGCTGCGAAGGTAGATAATTTCCAGTAAGGATTTGGGTAAAAATCCCCGACAAGCTCTAAATTTGCCATCAGTAATCAGCAAATATTATGGAACACAACAGGACAAGATTACTGAAACCCTTACCTCGACACTTTGTCATTGCGATGATGAAGCATTGGGACGCACTACAATTTCTACAAAAACACAAACTGTGGAATGGTGTTTTTCGCTACGGCTGGATTACGAAAGCCTTAATCCTTGTGGCGATATTGATCGGTTTACAATATCTCGCGCTCTTTGCCGATTGGATTGGAGGTGTTTCTAATCGGGGTTTCAATAGTAGTAGTTTGTTGACGCTAGGCAGTAGTAGTTTTGACTTTTGGAAGGACAATGTCAGTTGGCTGTTTTCGGGTGGTAATAAGTACATTATTCTCATCCTAACTGAAGTCATTACCTTTCATATGGTGCGATCTACCTTTGCGATTTTAACGGGTAGTGAGCAGGATAAATCGTTTAAAACTTTCTTTGATGCACAAATACGCATGATAAAAGTTGCTGCTTTTTCTTGGGGCATGGAAATTGGGATAGGCTTTGGGATGGGGGCATTGTTAGGTATATTTGGATTATCAGATGTGAAGGAGAGCCTGATGTTTGTGGTAGAGTGTTTCTTCCTAGGCTTTGCCCTAATTGATAACTACAATGAGCAGTACGGTATGAAAGTAAAGGAGAGCTATAAACGAACGCTCTCGGTGGTAGGTGCAAGTTTAGCCCTAGGACTAGTATTTTATGTCTTGCTGTATATTCCGATTGTCGGAGCGATCATTGCACCTTGCATTGGTGGCGTAGCCGCCGCCATCACTATGCTATCGTTTGAGACTAGTGGAGACCTCATGCCTTATGTTCCCGTAGTGGAAGAGGCTGAATGAATTGTTCGTAAATAGGGGTATGCGAAGCTTCTGTTTCTTTTAACATTTAACCTGAGTCAATGCCAGAAAATCGAGCAACAAGTATGCTTGGTAAATCTCTTTGGACGGAAATACAAAATTTCACTATTTTTTTAAGAGAAAAATAGTGAAATTTTGTGTTTCCGTCCATAAAAACCCTCTGAGCATACTTGTTGCGCGATCTTAGGAGCTTTACTAGAATTTATCTCAAGTATTGCCTAAAACTTCGCATGCACCTAGTTAGCAAATAAGTGTGTACGAAGCTTCTGTCCGAAAGGATTTGTCAATCATACATTTTACATGATTTC
>JBCDKV010000830.1:0-2260 GCA_038746215.1 Bacteroidota bacterium
AACACCGCAAGCGATTGCAATAGATCAGTCCGCGAGTGATGAAATGAAAAAAGAAGCCCGCCAATTGCGTCGCCAATCACTCAATCAGCAAAAGACAGACTGGATCGCTCGCATGGCAAGCCCCAAAGAAGATGCACTACTGGAACGCATGTCGTTGTTTTGGCACGGACACTTCGCCTGCACTTCAAAAACACCCAAACTAGCCGTGCAACAGTTGAATACTATTCGGCAACACGCACTGGGCAGTTTTCGCGATCTTTTGTTGGCTATTTCAGAAGACGTCGCCATGATTCGTTTTTTGAATAATCAACAAAATCGCAAGAAAAGCCCGAATGAGAATTATGCGCGAGAACTCCTAGAACTCTTCACCATAGGGACAGGCAACTACAGCGAGCAAGACATCAAAGAAGCTGCTCGTGCGTTCACGGGCTGGTCTAGCAATGGAAAAGGAGAATTTGTTTTCCGTAAATGGGAACACGACTACGATTTGAAGACCTTTTTCGGACGAACGGGTAATTTCAATGGCAATGACATCATCGACATTATTTTGGAGCAAAAAGAAACCGCTCTTTTCATTACGGAGAAGATTTATCGCTATTTCGTCAATCCAAAAGTAGACAAAGATCGTATTTACACCTTAGCCAAGTCTTTCTACGCTTCCAATTATGACATCGGGCGATTGATGCGCAGCATATTTGAAAGCGACTGGTTTTATGCACCCGAACACATTGGAGCAAAGATCAAATCGCCAATGGATTTAGTGGCGGGTATTATGAGAACGCTGGAGGTCGATTTTTCTGCCAATACGCCTTTGATTCGCCTGCAACGCTTTTTGGGGCAAGAGCTTTTTGCACCACCCAATGTAGCAGGTTGGAAGGGTGATCGCAACTGGATTGACCACGCCACGCTCATGCTACGATTGAATCTAGCCAATCACATCGTTTCGCTATCCCAAAAGGGGAAAAACAATTATAAAGACGAAGCAGTAGCGGAGATGATGAGCGAAATCAAAGCACAGAACTTCTCAAAGAACGGACGCACCTATCTGTCGTTTGAGCCTTTCATTCAGTTGTTAGAAGACCAGAGTGCCGAGCAAATTTTTGATTTTTTGTCTACTTATCTGCTGCAAAAAACACCCAATATTTCGCAAGCAAAAGTGGAGCAGTATGTATTGAAAGGCAATCTCAAACAGTACATACAATCTAGCTTGTTGCGGCTGATGAGTTTGCCAGAATATCAGTTGTGTTGATTATGATGGTAATAAGCAAGATGATTTCCATTTTTGTTGATTTGTTTACTCGATGACTTATTAATAGTGCGAATAACGGGTAAAATACTCCATTTTGTGGCAATAGCGGTTTTATTAAACTTTTGAAACTTAGTAAAGTGTTTGGGATCGCGCAACAAGTATGCTCAATTGTCTTGCATTGACTCAGGCTGTTTCTAAGAAAAATGAGACTTCGTACACCTCTAATAGCCAATAGCCAATAGCCAATAGCCAATAGCCAAAATACTTAAAACTACACATCATGCAAAGGAGAGATTTTTTCAAAAGTAGCGCATTGGCTTCTAGCGCCTTATTAATCCCCAACTTTTTGAAGGCGTACCACCCTACTCGTTTGGCGAGCAGTCGTTCGGGCAATATCTTGGTGGTCATACAGCTATCGGGTGGTAATGACGGACTGAATACCATCATTCCCTATCGCAACGACATCTACTACAAGAAGCGTCCAACCTTATCAATCAAAGCCGAAGAAGTCCTACAAGTTGGCGATGAATTGGGTTTCAATCCTGCTTTGGCGAGCTTGCGTCCTTTGTATGAACGAGGCGAAATGACCGTTATCAATAGCGTTGGTTATCCAAATCCTGATCGTTCTCATTTTCGATCTATGGATATTTGGCATACGGGTAGTGGCAGCGAGGAATATTGGTCGAGTGGCTGGCTCGGACGTTTTTTGGACAATAATTGTACGGCTTGTGAAGTCCCACACTACATGATGGAATTAGATGAAAGCCTAAGCTTAGCGATGAAAGGCGAGCATCGGAGTGGTTTTGCGGCAGAAAACGTAGCGCAACTGAAAAAAATCACTAAAAACCGCTTTTTGAAGGCGGTAGCAGTAGATCATACGCACGAAGGGGAAGACAATGTGGCGTACCTCTACAAAACGATGATCGAAACCCAACAGTCTGCTAACTATTTATACGAAAAATCAAAAGTCTACACTTCTGAAATCGAATATCCTCAAAACAACTTCGGCAA
>JBCDKV010000831.1:0-2246 GCA_038746215.1 Bacteroidota bacterium
GCTATCGTGAAAAAAATGGAAAGTACCGTGCCACTGCAACGTTTTGCTAGTCCAAGTGAAATCGGTGATGTGATCGCGTTTTTGGCGAGTCCGAGTGCTGCTTATGTGACTGGGATTAGTGTGCCAGTGGATGGAGGACGAACGAAGTGTATTTGAGTATCTATTGCACCAATATTAGACTAAAATCTATCTGTGTTTCCAACCTTTCCAAATCATTAGTCATGCCTAGAAAAAAGCCACCACCACCCGCACCACAAATCTTTAGCTTGAACCAATCGCTGCTTAGTCCATCCATCCAAAGCGGACGAAGTGCATCTGGAATCATGGGTTGAAAATAGCGCACTTGAAAAAGGCTAATTTCGTGCATCAGATCAAAGCACAAATGCTGTTGTTTTTGCATCAAAGCAGTAATGACTTCTTCCACCTGAGGTAGTAAGTTCGCTTCCACCTGATCTCGATAATGAGACTGCTCGCTTTGCGCCACGAACCACTTGATTAAGTCCGAATGAGGACGTGGAAATCCTACATCTAGCAGAAAAAACTGCCAATTAGTCGTTCTATCCAAGCTAAAATCGGAAAGTACCTTAATATTATTTTTCTCCAGTAGCAAAGTTTGATTTAGATAGCAAATCAAAGGATCAGTGCCTGAACTAGCACCGTGAAAGTGCGCTTCCATGTCTGCCAATTGCTTTTTTAGCAGATGCAAATCGGTGCTTTTGGTCAATGCGTAGGTGTCATAAGTAGCGGCGCACAAAGCTCCTGAACTCCCCAAGCCATAGCCCAGCGGTATATCGGATTGAAAAACAAGTCCTGCTCCTAGATCGGACTTCATCTTAGCAGCATCAAATAAGTCTTTCAGAGAATCGTTGGTCAGCAAATATTCAAAAAAACCACTGATACGTGTATCTGTTTCTAGTACGGAGCGATCCCAATACGCTTTGAATTGTTGAAGCGGCATCGCCAAGGCACGTCCACCCAACAAGACGGTATATTCGCCAAAGAGAATTAGTTTAGCTGGATACATGATAGTCAGTTGCTACTGTAAAAACGGATTTGTTCTGCGCTCCTTTCCAATCGTAGTGCTACTCATGTGTCCCGGATAGACGACGACTTCATCTGGCAGCACCAAAAACTGTGTCCGAATGCTTTCCAATAAGGTATCCATATCCCCACCTGGCAAATCCGTTCGCCCAATGCTACCATCGAATAGTACATCTCCAGCAATCAGGAATTGAGCCGCTTCGCAGTAAAAAGACATACTGGCAGGAGAGTGTCCTGGTGTCAATAAGGTTTTCAATTCCGTCGAACCAAATTCGATGATTTCGCCTTCTGCTATGAATCGAGTGGGCACTGGCGAAGGTTCTGGATAGGGAAGTCCATACATCTGAGCAATCTGCGGCACTGCATTCAGCACCATTAATTCTCCCGCTGGAATTTCCAATCCCAACCCATACGTATCTGCCACGAAGCGATTCCCGAACACGTGGTCGATATGGCAATGCGTATTCAGCAAACGAACGGGCGTCAATTCCTTTTTTTGGATAAAGTCAATAAGTGTCGCTTTCTCCTCTGGCTGGTAGCAACCGGGATCAATAATGATGCATTCACCACCTGCTTCGTAGATGATGTAAGTATTCTCTTGAAAGGGGTTGAAGGTAAAAGATGCTATTTCGGTCATTGTTTTATTCTTTCATTGTTGCATGGTTTCATGGCTGTATGGTTTCATGCTTCAAAACACCACTTATCTTACATTCGAACAATCAAACATTCCAACATTAAAATATAAGTAGCACTTTGCCCCACCAACTAATCACTAAACACTTCATCATTAATCATGTGAATAACGGGTAAAATACTCCATTTTGTGGCAGTAACAGCTTTACTAAACTTGTTGTACGAAGTAAAGTTTGAGCCACCAAAAACGCAACTAAGATTGAGCCCTAAGCTATATTTTCAAGCTATTTATATGACTTGATAAATTAACTATACATATTATAATGGCAGTCAACAAATGAAAAAAGCTCTACATAATCTTTGTTTGACACCAAAATAGTACTGATAATTTCACGATTTTATTTCTGAATAGTTGTATAGATACCAGAGGTAAAGGGAATTAGCAATGGCTCAAACTTTGTTGCGTTTCATTGGGCTCAAACTTTAGTACGCACAACAAACTTTTGAACCTTAGTAAAGTGTTTGAGATCACGCAACAAGTATGCCCGAAGGTTTTTTATGGACGGAAACAC